>PWNW01000272.1 GCA_003557605.1 Spirochaetaceae bacterium | reverse complement strand
GTATTTTCCTCACGGTTCCTGGCCCTGTCAGGGTGGTGAGGAAAATACCCTCGCCGCCGAAGAGAATATTGCCAGCTCCCTTGATCATCTCAACGTCCATGGTGACTGTTTCTGTGAACATAGCTACCGCCCCGGTCTCCACTTGTATTGATTCTCCACGGTCAAGTTCAAGCTGCTTCACCTCTCCGTCAATTTCCACGAATGCGGTGCCGGTGCCCTTGAGCTGCTGCATCACAAATCCTTCTCCCCCGAAGAAAGCAGTCCCCAGCTTCTTCTGGAAGTACAGTTCAAGTTCAACGCTCTGTTCGCTGCAGAGAAACGCACGTTTCTGGCAGATCAGGGACCTGCTGGTGACATCAACGGGAATAATGGTTCCCGGGAAGGTGTGGCCGAAGGCAATGCGGCTTTTTTCCTGTCTTGAGGTAAAATATGACAGAAATCCCGACTCCTGCATGAACGCCCTTTTGAGAAATCCCCCGACACCGCCGGTCATACGGGTATTCATGTCAATGGTGCGGTCCATATACTTCATCGCACCGGTCTGGCTGACTACCGTCTCGCCCCTGTCCAGGGTCATTTCCAGCATCGGCATCATCGTACCAAATACAGAGTATTTCATCGCGCTTTCTCCTGCTATGTAGTGTTACGGCAGTATATCATAATAATGAGGTGAGGGAACCATGAAATGGATCTGACTTTGGTATTGACATGAACGGAGGGCTGTGGTAAGGATGAGAAAACGTTTTCCAGTCATGGAGCTGACCTATGCATGAACATGCCTCCGGGCATATCGGGTGCTTCAACCCCTCCGGGTCCCTGGACTTCTGGATTTCTGATATGACCTATGAATACTACCTTCGGGTGATACGCGGAGCAGTTTCTGCTGCATGGGATTTCGGGATTTCCCTGGTGCTCTATTCCGGGGGTCCGCAGCGGTGCGAGGAGACGCTGGACCGGATTGCCGGATCAGAAAACCTGAAGGGAGTAATTATCCTGGGAGACTGGTTCAATCAAGGGGTGCTCAGGAAGATCAGTGCTTGGGGCATACCCGCAGCAGCGGTGGGATGTTCTGTGAGTGACCGCATCTCTTCGGTCTCACAGGATCACCGGCTGGGAGGATATCTTGCTGCAGAGCACCTGATCAAGCGGGGACACGGGCGGATTGCCTACATCGGGCAGGCCGACGACCCGGTTTCAGACAGCGGAAGATTCGCGGGATATCTTGATGCCCTTAAACATCACGGAATAGCAGCAGATCCCCGTCTGTGGGTGTCGGCGCCCTTTGCAGAGGGAGGAGGAAGACGGGCCATGAATAAACTGCTGGCCAGGGAACGGGATTTCAGCGCTGCAGTGTTTTTCAGCGACAATCTGTTCTATGAGTGCTTTGAAGTCATGAGCTCCATGGGACTCAGGGTGCCTGAAGATATTGGGGCTGTGGGATTCGACGACACCCTCCGCAGCATATGCAGTTCTCCAGCACTTACCACGGTGCATTCGCCGCTTGAGGAAATGGGGAGACGTGCCGTAGAGATTGTGACAGAACAAAACCCCTGCGCAGCACTGCAGGTGCAGCATGAAGTACTGCCGGTATATCTGGTGCAGCGGGAGACATAAAGGAGCAGACATATATGAAGAAAGAGCATCTTGCTGTTGAGCAGCTGAGGTTTCAGGTGAATCCCGACCGGATTGAGCAATGGATAGACCTAGACCATGAAATCTGGACCAAGGGCCTGGAGCAGTGGCCGGGATTCTCCTCCAAGGAGGTCTGGGTCAGTGCAGACCGCCCCGGAGAGGTGATAACAGTCATATACTGGGATGACTATGAGCTTTGGAAGGCTGTGGATGAACAGTGGCTGAAGGAGACTGATCATCGGTTCTGTGAGCAGTTCGGAGTGCAGGACATGAAATTCATCGAGGGGATGCATGAAAAAAACCAGTTTTACAAAGTATGCAGTCATGCAAAAGGAGAAGATCAGCAGTGAAGAACTATCCCAAGAACAAATGGAATTACGATGCCATGACATTGACCAGCCTCTACCGAAACAGTGAGCTGGATGCCTATCCGGTTTCGGTGGACATGCCTGCATCAGCGCGGAAGGTGTACGGAGATCTGAGGTTTCCGGAATCCCATGATGACCGTGCATACACCGCAGCATGTTTTGTCGCATCAGTTGACGGCAAGGTGTCCTTTCCCGACCGCCCTGCAGGCCCGGTGGTAGCCCAGGCAAACAGCCTGGACCCTGAAGGTGCAAAGGCAGATTTCTGGCTGCTCAACCTGCTTAGGTTTGCCTGCGACGTCATTATCTGCGGTGCAGGAACGCTGCAGAAGGAGCCTGACGGCAGCGCCTGTCTTTTTGATCAGGACCTGGAGGATCATCGTGTCGCCCATGGCATGCAGAGAGCCCCCCGGCTGCTGGTATGTTCCTATGACGGTACCGATATACCCTACGGCGACACGGTTTTCTCTGATCTGAATTATATGATCCACACATCCCCTGACGGATATGATGCGGTGCTGAGAGGCTTGAGGCATCCCTGTTATGCCGTTGGTCCATTCGCCGATGAATCGGAGGCTGCTGAACACCGGGACCGCATCATTGATGAGTTTCACGCACATGACCAGAAAGCCGTACCGGTGATTCTCACCGGCAGGGGCAGCACCACCGATGCCCATGCCCTGCTTCGGGTGCTCAAGTATTTCGGCATGGATCGGGCCCTGGTGGAGTCTCCCACCTATACCCATGTGCTCATGCGTGGGGGACTGCTTGATGAGATTGCCCTGAACTGCTCATGCCTGTTTATTGGAGGTAAAGCTGTGGGATTCGGCAGCACCTTGCCCTCATTCACTGCTGATAATCATCCCCACAGCCGGATGCTCTCGATTCATATGCATTCACCGAGTTTCTTCTACTTCCGCCACCGCATGGTGTATGACTCCCCCTCACAATGAGGCGAGGATGCTGGAATAGATCTGAGCGGCTTGTTCCAGCTGCCCTGAGGGCACAGACTCATCTTCCCGATGGGCCTTCTCCAAGGTGCCGGGACCAAGGATCACTGGGCGCACCCCGTTTTCCCAAAAAATGATGGCGTCTGAATCGCTGGGAAACCGGGATGTCTGCCATGGAAGACCGCACTTCTTGAACACCTGCTGGAGCATTTCAGCTATCGGCCCCTTCTCCGGGAGGGAGTAGCCGGACCTGAAGGTGGTGAAGGTAAGCACATCCTCCACATCAGCCTGGGGAAACAGGGTCCTGATGACTTCCTCCACGTCATAGATAATGTTTCCCGCAGGATAGTGGGGAGGAATATGGAGATCCAGCCATGATTCACAGTAGTCGGGCACTACAAACCCTGAACGGGTGCTGAACACATCCCTGATATTGAAGATAATGTCGGGTTTCTCGCTTCCCAGGTAGTCGGTAAGCCTCAGGAGGCTGCTGAGCATGGCATGGACTGCATTGACTTCCTGGGTTGCCATGGATGCGTGCATCCGCTGCCCCCGGGTGACCATATTTGCTTCGATGTAGCCGTAATGCTGGAAACAGGGAATCAGGTTTGTCGGCTCCCCCACGATAGCCCAGGAGAACTGGTGCTCCTCCAGCAAGGCAGAGGTTCCGTCTCCTGTCTCCTCTTCTCCCACCACCAGGGACAGCACCGCTGGAGGAAGTATGCCGTTCTCCTCCCAGAAGGCGTGAAATGCCTCAACCATGGCGGCGCATCCGCCCTTCATGTCGCTGGTGCCCAGCCCGAAGAGCTCGCCGTTCTCCTCATAGATCTGGTAGTTCTCATAATCCGAAGCGGCCACTGTGTCCACATGGCCGTTGAAGCAGATTCCCGGGGTCTCCCCTTCAGGAATCACCAGAAGGTTTTTTCGGTCCTGTTCAACATCCTGGAGGGTGCAGGGGATCCCTGCACTGCGGAGGTAGTCATGGAGAAACCCAATTGCCTCCTCCTCCTTGCCCGAGGGGCTGTAGATGTTGACCAGCGACTCGGTGAGTTTCCTGAGGCGCTCAGGTTGCACGCCCATGGGCATCTCCTTTGGCTGCTTCTTTTCTCAGATCCAGGGTGAGGTACACGTGGTCCTGTGCATCTCCAAACCCCTTGCCGGTAAAGAAGTCAATTGCCTGGTAGTTGTCAGCCTGGGTGTCAACGATGATCATCACCACGTCCTTGGAAATGCACAGGTCCTTGAAGGCCTCAAAGAGCCTGCTTGCAATGCCGAGCCTGCTGTACTCGGGCTCAACACCGGTCCAGACAAGATACCCGTACTTCCGTTTCTTGGTCTTCTCGATCACCGTGCCGAGGAGGAATCCAACGAGATTCCCTTCGGCAAAAGCGCTGAAGCAGGATTCTGAGCTGTCGTGGTAGAAGTCGATAATTTCATATTCATCCCAAATCCGGTAGAGATTTGGGAAGGCCCTGAGGGTAAAGAGCTTTTCCCCCAGGTGGTACGCCGGGGCAATGTCGTCAATTTCCATTGAGCGGATGACGATCTCCGGCTGGCGGTGTTCTGTGCTCATATGCTCCTCGCAGAAACCGGTTTGTTCATACCCTTGATGATAGAAATCCCCGGATTGATTGTCAAGCTTTCTTACAAGAGCAAAACAATCTGAAAAAATTTGATCTGCCGCCGATTGGGTGGTACACTTGCAGGTTCAGGGAGGGGATATGTGGATTGTAATCCTGATTGTTTTGGCCTCTGCATCCACTGCGGGGCTGCTGCTCTATTCCCAGGGGGAGGCTGAAGAGGAGACCTTTCTGGAGTCTGAGCAGGAAAAGCAGTTTCTTGACAGGGACCTGCTGTAGATTACGCATCAACTCTTCTGGCGATGCCCCGAAGCAGCCTGCCCAGCACATCGGAACCGGTAATGATGCGTTTCTCTGTTCCCCAGATCAGGATGATGTCGTCATCGATGACATCGTCCTCAGGATGTTCAGGATGGACCTTCAGCCTGCTGATCACCGGTCCCAGGCGGACTGAAGTATCCTCCAGTATGATCGGGCGATGACAGCTTTCAATCGGCCTGCAGGGTTTCTTCCCCCACAGAGCGCTTCTCAGCAGTTTGTCTGCATTCAGGGCCAGTCTGGGAACCTGCTGCTCATCGGTAAGTATCACCCATTTCATCTGAGATTTCTGCACCTCCTTCAGAAAAGGATCTTCCACATTCCCGGCAATCTCCGGGAACACCGGCCGTCCGCCTGAGAATGACAGGGAGATGATGCTCTCGGGATGCAGTAATTCCCCTTCCCGTGAGACGGGAATGTCGTCAAGGTCGAGAAAATTGACCGCCCCTTTCCCCTCCACCGGTCCGATATCGCTCTCCCGGGCAGCGGCATGAATTTTCAGAAGCTCCCGGACTTCCCGCTCACGAAAATAGATGATCGACTCCTTTCCTATCCATCGGTCAAGCACCCATGCTGACGGCTTGGCAAGGGGAAAGAGCAGAATTTGATAGAACTTCATCACTGGAGAGAACAGTGAGCCGAATCTCAGCGCATGGCGGGAGAAATATGCCTGGGGAATGATTTCTCCGATGCAGGTGATCACGAAGGTTGAGAAGAAAAATGCCGTCAAGCCGGTCATCACCGAATTGGACAGCAGGGCCAGCAGGACGTTGACCCCGACATTTGCCCAGAGGATTGATGAGAGCAGAAAGTTTGCATCCTCCCGAAGTTTCTGCACCCGCAGGGCGTGGGGGTCGCGTTTTTTCACTGAGGTCTCAAGCCTGAGCCTCGAGACGCTGAAATACGCCAGATTCAGTCCCGACAGCATACCGGATTGGGTGATGCAGACTGCAATGGCAGCCCAAGTCAGTGCTTCCATGGATTCATTCCTCCGTCACCCGGAAGTATAACACAGGAAGGAAAAAAATCTGCCCGTGTTCCTGTTTCTGTTTGACCTGTCCGTGGTTTCACGGTAAGGTGTTCAAAAACCACGGGGGGAGACCTATGGAGCTGAAGTTCTTTACCGGGGAAACCGAGGTGCAGGTGCATGTTGATGATCTGAGGAGACCATGGGCTGATTTTCTTGAGACCTATGGGGAAGCATCATACCTGGGGGAGGAGTTTGCTGCTCTTCTGGGCGAATCAAAGCGCTATGAGCACCTTATGGAGCAGGTATCATGCGGTGAGCAGGAGTTCTGGAAAAGCGTGACTTCACAGCTTGAGACAATGAACCATCTCAATGCCTCACCGGTATATGCAGGGGGTGTTGAGGTACCGAAACGGGCCCTGCTGCCGATCCTTGAGGTGCTGCTTCCCGGCAGCCGTCTGGTATCCATAGAGCAGGTGGAGCAGTACGAGGCTGCGGCACATGTGAAGGTGCCCGCCGCTGATCGTGAGGACCTTCAGCGGGTCCTTGATACCTATCCGGTGCGCCTTTCCATGCATGTGATCAGACAGTCCAGGATATCACGGGATGTGGGGTATCAGTTCATGCCCTTTATTGAGGAGCTTGACCCGACGGGGCTGAAGAACACCTGGGTCGGACAGTTCCATCGGGGAGTGCTGGAGCAGATGTACCAAAACCGTCCGATCTTTGTGCTTCATATGAGCTGTCCGGTGTACTGCAGGTTCTGCTTCAGGAAGCATAAGGACTGCAGGAACCAGGATGCTCCGACAGTGGAGGACGTGAAGCAGGCGCTGAAGCATATTGAACAGTCACCGCGGATCAAGGAGATTGTGCTTACCGGGGGGGAGCCTCTGCTCAACCGGGCAACCCTGACCTGCGCAGTTGAGGGGCTCTCTGAAATCGACCATGTCCAGACCATCCGGATCGCCTCCCGATGTATTTCTTATTATCCCCACCTGTTTTTCTCTGATGACTCCTTCTGGATGAAATACCTGACACAGAAGAACCGGGAACTGCAGAGGCGCAACAAGCGCATAGAGATTGCTACCCATTTCATCCATCCCGATGAGATATCCATCCATAGCCTTGAGATTATCAGCAGGCTGGTGAAAGCCGGGATCGGGGTCTATACCCAGACCCCCTTTCTCAAGGGCTGCAACGACAGCGGCGCTGAGCTCACCCAGCTGTATCGGGAGCTTCGTGCCGCAGGTTCGGAAATACATTATGTCTATATTCCCTGCAGTCCGATCCAGGGAAACAAGGTGTACTGGACACCCCTGTCAGAGGGTCATCGGGCAGCAGCGTACCTCAGGGCCAACCTCTCAGACCGTGCCATGCCGATTCTCTGCACCGCAACCCCTGTGGGGAAGATTGACTGGAACACCAGCGGATGGGCTATTGAGCCTGATGCAGAAGATCCGTCGTATCTGTGGATGCGTACCCCCTATACGGATGCCTACTTCAAGGAATTTGTTCCCTCCTTTGTTCTGAAGGATGCCCGGGAACTCAAAGACGGCACCATCAGCACCCGATTCATGGCTGAGGCGGGAGATCCGGGTCTGTTTCTGGGACATTTCTCCATGGAGGAGGGGAGGAGCTGGGAGGTCAATATGACCGATCTGCTGGAGGTGCAGAAGATGATCATGGCAGACCAGCGGGTCCTGCAGAGCCCGGCGGACACCTCCATACCGGCACTGCAGAGAATACACAAGACCCGTGTTGAGATCGACGTATGTGATGCCGGATCTGTCCATGAGGTGGTATCATACATCGCTGCACGGAGGGAGATTACCGATGCGGTGCTGGCCGCCAAGGAGGATGTCACCTCCTGCTGGAAGCAGACCATGGAGTACCTGCAAAAGCTTTCGGACATCAAGCATCTTTCATGCATCCGCCTGAGAAGCCTGAACCTGAACTATCATTGTTCCTCATGGGATGCACAGAAAATTGATGATATTCGCCGGTACAACCGGCTCAGGGCAGTGAAT
>PWNW01000180.1 GCA_003557605.1 Spirochaetaceae bacterium | reverse complement strand
TGCAGATATTCCCTGCTCTTCGGGAAGATGGGGCGGGTAGATGTTCTGGAGCTGGAGGATTGAAGATCTTCCTGACTGCCTCACCAGTTCAAGATATGATCCAATATCATGGGTGCTGAGGGCCTCTGCCTTCTGTGATGCCCGTTTGGTATCCTGGAAGAAATGGAGGCATCTTAGAAATGCTCTGTCCCCGCAATGCTTTCTGATGGTCTGTGCTTGGGAAAGGACGAACTGCTCATCAAGCTGTCTCAGATGGTCCTTCCCGAAGAGCTGAGCAGAACCTTTCATCTCCCCGGGGATTGATGCATAGGCATCTGTCAGGTCAGCATGGTTGCCCCCGGTATCAACGACGCACAGTGCATATCCCATGGAGGCGAAGTCAGCCTCCAGCTTCTCAATGACAGGATGCTCAGGGTCCTGGAAGTCTATGCAGGCTGCCCCTCCGCAGGCGCAGGCTATCTGGTCCATCAGCCCTGAGGGTTTGCCGAAATAGCGGTTTTCTGCAAACTGCCCTGCCTTGGCCAGTTCCACCGGTTCCAGTGAACCCTCTGCATAGAGTTCATTGAAAATGGAACCGATCATAATCTCCACAGCGGCGGATGAACTGAGCCCGGAGCCCTTGAGGACCCGGGAAGAGGTGTTGGCCAGAAATCCCTTCACAGGAATTCCCCTGTCCTGGAAAAACCGGGCTATGCCGCGCACCAGGGCTTCGGTTGTTCCCTGCTCCTCTTCCCGCTGCTGTGTATCAGAGACATCAACCCGGACTTCAGGATACCCCTCTGAGATAAGCACCGCTTCTGTTGAGGATGAAGCTGATACTGCTCCGATGGTGTCCAGGTCAACAGAGGCGGCCAGCACCTTTCCATGGTTATGGTCGGTATGGTTGCCCCCCAGTTCGGTCCTGCCGGGTACGGAGAAGAACATGGGGCTTTCTGCATCCCTGAACAGCGCAAGATGGGTTTTTTCCAGGGAAATGAAGCGATCCCTCATGCTCTGCAGATCGGATGAATCACCGTAGAGCTCCTGAAGGGTTTTATCGGGAATGAGCTGAGCGTTCATGCATGCGCCTCCTGAAGATAATGCTGTTCAGGAAGCTCCCTGAGCTGCTGTGCACTCTGTTCTGCGGTGATGTCCCTCTGAACCATAGCGAGCATTTCGTATCCCACCATAAATTTTCTTACCTCCGCACTTCTCAGAAGCGGAGGAAAGTAGTGCAGGTGCAGCTGCGTTCCAGAAAAGACCTGTGATCCTGTCGGGTGCTGATGGATGCCCATGGAGTAGGGGAAGGGGGTAAGGAACAGGTTGTCATAGCGGATGCAGAGAATCCTCAGAGCCTCAGCAAGACCGTAATGCTCCTGTTCAGACAGGTCGGTGATTCGGGAAATGGGCCGCATGGGCAGCACAAGCACCTCATAGGGCCAGACTGCCCAGTAGGGCACCACAACAGCCCAGGTGCTGTTTCGGTAGACAATCCGGGTTTTCTCTTCCAGCTCATAGGCAAGATAATCGCTGAGCATGGAGGATCCATGCACCTCATGGTACTGTGACTGCTGCATCAGTTCCTTCAAGGGGATGTCGGGGATAAACTCATCAGCCCAGATCTGTCCGTGGGGATGGGGATTGGATGCGCCCATAGCGTCACCCCGGTTTTCAAATATCTGCACATGGGAGATGTAGGGTTCATCTCCAAGCAGCTGGTATTCCTGCTGCCAGAGGGTTACTACATTGGAAATTTCCTCGATGCTCATCCGGGCCATAGTGAGATCATGTCTCGGCGAGAAGCAGATAACCCGGCATCTGCCCCGTTCGGTCTTCGCCTGCAGAAGCCCTGCGGGCCCCTCGCTTACTGATACGCCCTCCGGTGTGCTGCTCAGCAGTGCGGCAAAGTCGTTGTCGAAGGCAAAAGTGCGTTCATACACAGGATTTTTCAGGTTGCCGGCCCTGCTGTTTCCGGGACAGAGGTAGCATCCGGGATCATAGGAAGGGGTGTCGGGGTGACGGGCATGCTCCCTCTGTCCCTGCCAGTGTCTCTTTGTCCTATGGGGTGAAACTTTTATCCATTGATCGCTCAGGGGATTGTATCTTCTGTGGGGATGGTCCTGGTAATTCATGCAGAATGCCTCCGTTTCTCCTTGATCTTACGCATGTACACGTGTACAATAAACCAGACGGCCTCACCTGTCAAGGAGGGAAGGGTGAAAAGGAAGCAAGTTGACAGAAACCGGGTAGCTGAGTATGCGGGGGTAAGTTCAGCTACCGTATCCCGGGTCTACAACCACCCGGAATCTGTATCAGAGGAGAAGCGTCAGCTGGTGCTGAGGGCAGCCCGGACATTGGGGTACCGGCCAAATAAAAGCGCATCCCAGCTGCGAAGAAAAGGGACGGGTACAGTGATGCTCCTTGAATTCGAAAAACCTCAGCGCAGCTATTACTGGAAAAGCCTGCAGGTGTTCAACTGGTTTTATGCTGATGTGATCTACGGGCTCCAGGAGGTATTTGACTCCTCCATGTTCACCCTGCAGCTGAGACGTGCAGAGAATCTGCAGGACATTAGGCATCTTGCTGATGAAGCAGACGGGATTATCGGGTTTGATGTTGACCGTCCTGAGGAAGCTGAGGCCGTTTGCTCCATTGGGGTTCCCTATGTAATCGCCCATCATACCGCAGGATACGAAGGGTTTCACCGCTGCTCTACGGATAACAGGCGGGGAGGGCACATCCAGGCTGAATACCTCCATCAACAGGGATGCCGACGGGTGCTGTACCTTACCGGCTATCTTGATGCTGTATATCCCCATCGGGAGCGGCTCGACGGGTTTCTCTCAGCTGCACAGGGGATCGGCATGGAGACTGCAGTGCTGGAACATGTGCTTGAGAGCGATCTCCCTGCAGCACAGCAGATGCTGGGATCAGGAACCTTCGACGGTGCCGCAGCGGTGAATGACCTGACCCTGCTCCGGGTGCTCCAGGGAGCTTCTCTTCAAGAATCTCATACTATCCCTGTAATAGGCTATGATGCCATGCCGGTAAGGGACCTCCTTCATGCCCCCTTTGCATCGGTGGACCCGCTTCCCCGGGCCATCTACCGCCAGGCTGGTAAGATGATCATGGACCTGCTCAGCGGGAAAGCAGAGCAAGACCCAAGGATTCAAGCCGTAGAACCGGTGCTTAGTCCCTGAGCATATGGGAATTCTTTCCTGGTCAAAACTGGAGGATCCAAAACCTTTGGGTATCAGGGCTGCAGGATTTCTGTCTGCATTTCCTTCAAGCATGTTGATCAGAACTCTCTTCCGGGGGGGGATCAACAGACTTAGGACTGTGACGAATGTCCACGGCTGGACGCAGGGTGACATGGGGAAATGGTATTTCGATTCCTTCACGGTCAAAGGCTTTTTTAATGTCTATGAGCATAGCGGTCTTCAGAGCTGCAAAGTTTTTGGTTTCTCCCCATACGGCGAAGAGCATATTCAGACTGCTGGTACCGTATCCGGTTACCATGAAAAAAGGAGGAGGATCCTTCAGTACAAGGGGCTGCTGTTCTGCAACCTGGAACAGCACATCCCGGGCATGCTCAAGATCATCGTAGTAGGAGATGCCGATTTCCAGCGGAACCCGCCTGACCGGATTTTTTGTAATGGTGGTAATTTCCGTCCTGATCAAGGTCTCATTGGGTATGCGAAGATGTATGCCGTCATAGTTCCTGATTTTAACCGACAGCAGATCTATAGAGGTGACTGTACCGATGTTTGCTCCCACCTGAATCACATCCCCTACAATAAATGCCTTTTCGCTGATAAGAAATATTCCGCTGATTATATTCCCGAGGCTGTTCTGAGATGCGATGCCGATGGCGATGGTGGCAATACCGGCTGTCCCTAATATGGCTGAAAGGGGTATCTGGAGGCGGTTCATCACAATGATGACAATCACGAAGACCCCGAGAAACTGAACTGACTTATGAATCAGCATCTGGGACTGAAGGTTCAGCTTTTTCTTCGTGCTTCTATCGGTAAAGCGGATTATCAGCTTCACCAGCAGGCTTCCAATTAAGATGTACAGGGCAATGACAAGCATGTTCGGTATCAGCCGTTCATAGAAAAACTGTTCCAGTGTGGTACCCAGCACCGGAAGTTCCGGATCTGTCTGCAGGAATATCATAGGTTTCCCCCTTATTACATGAATAGTACCACAAGTATATGTGATGCAGAAAAAAATACCTAGAAGAACTGAGCAGCAGGCTTGCTTTGCGCTTTGTTGAGGCACGAATGGTCAAACTGGAAAAAAAAAGATGAATATGTTGACTGTGCAGGATTATGTGGTACAGTTCATTACCAAATTGATGAAGATGTTCTTACGGAGAGTTTACAAATATGACCAATGAGCAGAAAGAGCAGCGTTTTAAGCACCCTGATGTGTTGGAGTCCTACCTGGGAAGATGGATCACCTGTGTGCAGGACCCTGCAGATCCCGAAGTAGGTACTGCATGCACGTTTATCGGGAGGGAAAACAGGGAACACCTGCTGACAGCATCAAGCAGATATCATCAAGGCTCATCTGGTTCAGTGTCGTATATCCAGGGATTTGAAGGATCAATCCTGGACGGAGATATTTCTACGGATTCATCTGCTCAGTATATGTGGTGGAGCGCCTTCAGCGGTGAGCCAGGATGGGGCCTGTATTTCTGTCAGATACACAGCCGGACCGGATTTGGTAATGAAACAGCGCTCTACAGATCCGGACATCCGATTTCACATGTGAAGGGTGCATGTCTTCCAGGGGGGCGCAAGGCTGCCGTTTGGCAGGAGACACAGGAAGAACGTATCATCATCCGGCTCGGCATCTGGGATGTTCAGATGAAGCCGGTGATTATCAGGACGGTTTCTGATGAGAGATATGATTCATTCCGCCCTGATATCGCTCTGTGCAGCGGTGAACACATCTGGATCGCATGGGATCAGTATCACAGCGGAAGGAGCCGGTATGAGGCAGTGCTTGCTGAATCATCGGATGATGGTGTTAAGATCCGTTTTGTCTTCAGTGAACCTGCCAGGGATTTCAATGCGGTGAAGATTGCCGAATGCACCGGGGAGATTATCTGTATTTGGAGGTGCACCAAAGAAGTATTCGATGACAAAGGGATATGTGACAGGAGTTCATATGTATCAGGTTGCAGGGTTTCCGGCAGAAATGCAGCTGTGCTCACAGACCCGGCACAGACTGAAGACCAAAGGTGTATTGGAGACCTTCGGGAAGGGCTGCTGGCGAAACAGATTACCAAGGGATATGTTGGGTTGAGAAGGAACCCTCAATTGTTTGTCTGGGGTGATGCAGCATATCTTGCATGGGAAGTCAGGCCTGAGGCATCTGCAACATCGGTTGAAGGGATGCTGGTGTGCAGACAGATACGAAGCGATAATACGGTGGGCGGAATCTCTGTTGTTCACTCCGGAGGCTACTGTTATGCCCTGCCGAAAGGGATATCAAAAAGCTGCAGTCCTATCCCTGCAGCGCATTTTGTTTTTACCCATGAGGATCAGGACATTCTTCAGATTGCATGGGTATTTGCTGATTCGGGTGATGCATACCGTGTAGAACAAAATGATTTCAGCCGTTGGGTTGAAGAAACTGCAGAATCAGACAGGTATCGAGGTGCCGGACACAGGTATTCTGCAGGCGGCTGGAACCTCTATTGGGCAGACACCCACTGTCATACACAGATGAGCCCGGATGCAGAAGGAGAACCTGATGAGCTGATCCATTATGCCAAAAGGGATGCAGGCCTGGATATCCTCGGACTGGTTGATAATGATTTTTATCCCCATAAGGCTGTCACAGCTGCTGAATGGGAAATAAAACGGGCCCTTGCCCGGCGTTACTCAAGGAACGGTGAATTTTTATGCCCTCCGGCTTACGAGTTTACGTATCATGATGCTGATCTTGTTCCTGATTTTAATCATCGGTGTGTTCTGCATTTTCTTGGAGGCAGCCTGCTGAAACGGACTGATTCAAGCTCCAGGGACCTGAAGGGACTGCTTCAGCAGATACGGGAAGATGAATCATTGGTATATATGCATCACTGTTCCTATAAGCGCGTTGATCCTCAAAAGGAAGGCAGTGCGGAAATTGTCAGTTCTTGGCGTGTATGCCTTGAAGAAACAGATTTTACCTTGAGTAAGCTGCTGGAAGGAGAAAAAATCGGCTTTATTGGCTCCAGCGATACCCACAGGCAGGTACCGGGGAGGGGAGGAGCCCTTACGGGAGTGTATGCTGAATCCCTGTCTCCTGAATCCATATTGGATGCCTACCGCCGCAGGAGGACCATAGCTTCTCAGGGCAGCAAGGTCTTCATCAGCTTCTGGATTGAACAAGGGTTTATCGGTTCAGAGATTACAGCTGCAGCGGGAGAGCAGGTTTCTGTGTCATGTACCGTAGAGGCTGCAGAGACGATCGAATATATTGCCTGCATAAAAAATGGAGAGATGCTGAAGCAGGTGACGGTGAACGCTCTGAAGGGGGATCTGTCAATTACTGACTGCCAGCAGGAACACGGCACCAGCTTCTATTTCATTAAAGTTAAGCTTGCAGGTGACCCATCCTTGAACATGAATACTCCGGGAAGTTTGGTCCCCTTTTCTACTGAAGGAGATTACCCCCACAACCTGGCGCGTGCCAGAGGGGTATTCGCCTGGACAAGCCCGATTTGGGTTGCCTTTGTCCCAGGAGATGCAGAACTTTTTCAGCTCCGTAATCGGTAGAGAACCAATGGTAATTACATGTTAGATTGTGTTAGCTTGTGAGTTTGTAAAACTCCTTCATTCTTCAAGAGTTAGGTGATATATTCCCAAATAATCTGATGACATGCCGTTTTTTATGATTGTATAAGTTTTTTTTGAAAAAGACCTCAATTACATCTTGCGTGCTATGAGATGTTAGATTATGATAGTTTACATAGTGAAATATCATTTTGCAGGGAGGAAAACTGCATGGGAAAAGATTGGTGGAAAAAAGATGCCGAGGGAATACCCTCACTTAAGACAGATCTTCCTGGACCAAAGTCCGTTGAGATGCATGAAAATACCTCAAAGTACATGAGAGGTCTCAGCGGCCAGGTGCAGCTGTTTCCTGTCTGTTTTGATAAAGGGTTCGGAATCACCCTTACTGACGTGGACGGCAACAAGTATCTCGATTTCTCATCGGGTATATATGTTACCTCCCTTGGTCACTGTCATCCGAAGGTATCCGAAGCTGTTGCATACTGGGCGAAGAGGCTGATGAATGCACACGACTTCACCACACCGGTGAAGGAGAAGCTGATGGAGAAGATGGCTGATGTGCTTCCTGGAAACCTCAATGCCATTCAGTTGTACAGCGACGGTGCTTCTGCAGTGGAGTCCGGCATCAGGGCGGCCAGGGCAATAACAGGAAAGCATGAGTTCCTTTCCTGTTTCCGTGATTTCCATGGGAAATCCATGGCGGCAGTAAGCTGCGCGCAGATGGTCCGTGGAGATGTGTTCAGTTACGGTCCCACCAGGGCCCCTGGATTCTACATGATTCCGAGGCCTAATCCCTACAGACCGACGTTTACCAAGGCTGACGGAACCATTGATACCGATCAGTATATTGACTTCTATGAAGAGTTCATCCGGGAAGGCACGGTGGGCAACGTTGCTGCATTTGTCCTTGAGCCGGTCCAGGGCTGGGGCGGATCAATTTTCCCGCCCGATGACTTCTTTCCGAAGCTGAGGAAGTTCTGTGACGATCGCGGCATTCTGCTGATGGATGATGAGGTGCTTGCAGGCATGGGAAGGACCGGTACCTGGCTTGCTATGGACCACTATAACGTGGTTCCTGACATTGTTACCTTCGGAAAGTCCTTCGGGAACGGATTCCCCGTTACTGCCATGGTGGTGAAGGAGGAATATGCTGAGGCCTT
>PWNW01000114.1 GCA_003557605.1 Spirochaetaceae bacterium | reverse complement strand
TTGATCACTCCGTAGAGGCAGATGTTCCAGATCATGGTCTCCCAGATGGAAAACTCATTGCAGTCGATCAGGGGCCACCCGTCTGACCACCTCCGCTGCAGCGGCAGGTCATCCCAGTGGGGATACACCAGATCAGAAACTGCACGCTGGTACTCCATGCCGCTTCGTCCCTCCGTAGGTCCGAAGATCAGCAGACCGGGGACATTGCCCTTGGGATCATCCAGGTGGTCATCGCTGAGACCGTCGGACTTGCCGAACTTGGTGAAATAGGAGTCCAGGTGGGTAGGGCTCTGCACCTGACGGCTTCCGAGGCCGGTGACGAAGGAGACGCCAAGGGGATTGAGCCCCAGGGCATAGTCGCCGAACTGGCAGAGAATGTCAAAGTACCGCTGTGCGAGCTCTTCAGTATCGGCAAGGCGGTATGCGAATGCATATACATCCGCATAGCGCCCCTGGGCCGTAGCGGCCCCCCATCCGTAGGAGCGTGTCGCACCATGGGGGTAAAAGGAACTGTCCATATCGAAACCCATATACCCGCCGGCTTCCGCCTGGGAGAATACCAGGCGTCGGACTGCCTCTGCCAGCTCAGCATTCTGCTGCTGGTCGCTAAGCAGGTAGCTGATGAAATGAACGCTGCGGCATGAGGCATACATGTTTCCCGGCCGGTACTGGTGGGGCCAGCTGCCGTCTTCCAAAAGAATCCGCCGGGCCAGGTGTGAGAATGTCCGGTAAAACCCTTCGGTTTCCTCCTCGTCCCGGCCGAAATGCCTCCCTGCCAGGTAGAGCTGGAGGGATGCGTACATGACCTCTGCGGTTTCGCCTTCACTATAGGCCGTGCCCTCCTCATCCCGGCGGGTCTCCAGGTATTCCCAGGCTGCAAGGGCTCTCTGGTGCAGGCGTTGAGCGGTATCATGGGCATCAGGAAAGGGGGAGATCAGCCGTGCGGCCTGGGCGGCCAAACCGGCAAATGATGCGGTCACGCCGGGCATCACGTCCCAGGTGCCGATGAGGGAGGGGTCAGAGGCCGCGCTTACCTGACCGTATTCGGGATGGGACGGGCTGTCGGTGCCGGCCATGACTCCTCCGTATGAACGGGCCCGGGGATCCAGTATCTGGAGGTTCTCCCAGAGCCTCACTGCCCACAGTGCCTCGTCCAGGATGTCGGGGATGCCGCTGCCTGATTCGGGGATGCTGAACTGGCCGTCGGTGAAGTGATGGGGAAATGCTTCATAGTATCCCAGAAGCATCACCGGTATGAGCGTATGGTACGGCCTCCTGGAGAAGTCCCCTGCATCATGGTGCCCGCCGGTGACTTCAGCTGCGGGAATCCGTTGGTCAGTCTGCATTCCCCCCGACGGGCTCCAGGGAATCCTGGTCACAGCCGTACGGCAGTGGCAGGCCTCCCTGGTATGCTCAGTCCAGGGAGATGCAAGTTCAATTGTGCACCGCTGGTGGTAGAGGCCCCTGGTATAGGTATAGGCAATATGGGAGACCGCCTCATAGGAGATCTCAAAGGGGTAGGACCGTCCCCATCCCTCCGCTGATACCACATAGGGGCCTCCGGGGGGAACTTCATGGAGATCCAGCCGATAGACATGCTCCCCGGAACTTACTGCTTCCCGGACGTCCTCCCCCAGGTATTCTGCCCGTCCCTGGAAAACCTCCCGGCTGTCATGCAGTGAGATAACCCGGAAGGTGATCGGTTCGTCATAATACCGTGAACCCCCTGAACCGAGAAACACCCCAAGGTTTGCATACCTCCTGGTGCTCTCGGGATGGTATCCGACCTGGTTCACCTTTATGGATTCGCAGAAGGTCTCACGGTCATCAAAGGCAAGGGAGATGCTTCCGTAGGGCCCGTCAATTTCATAGGTCCTGCCGTTCTCCATCGGGGCATCCAGCTCCAGGTAGACCCGGTAGGTAATTTCCAGGGGATAGGTATGCCTGTCGGACTTCGGCAGGGCGTCGGACACCCATGCGGCATGGTGCACCGCAGCAGCAGGAGCACCGTTGACCCTCCAGTCCTCCCGTCCGCTGTGAAGAGGGGAAGGGTCGGGAGGGACATCGATGAACCCGTAGACCACGGTCACTGCAGCGGTATCAGGTGCGGCGCTGTGGACCCCGGCGATCCTGGGTTCAGTGGATGTACGGGCTTGACAGGACATCGGGACAAACAGGAACGGCAGCAGGGACAGTGCCAGAAGGGTCCGTAGATACTTCATAGGGAAAACTATACCCTGTGCCGGGGAAATGTGCAATCAATCCTGTACTCCCCCCGGAAAGTTGTGATACCATCTCTAGGGGAGCATGAAATGCGAGGACTGTTCATCGGCATCACCACCCTTGATGTCATTCATTACGTAAACTCAGGGTTCGGGACAAATGACAAGGTATCAGCCCAGGAGACCCGCATCCATGCCGGCGGCCTGGCGGCCAATGCGGCGGTGACCTTTTCCATTCTCGGGGGTCATTCCCGCCTGATCACCTATGCCGGAACCGGGGCGCTGACCAAGGTGATTGAACAGGAGCTTTCGGAGTACGGAGTTGAGCTGGAGAACCGTTCGGCTGGTCATTCCGGAGAACCTGTGACCGCCTCGGTGATCGTCAATACCCGGCAAGGGGACCGCGCAGTGGTGGGGGTAAAGCCCCCGGCTGAGCCGGCTGCTCCCTGGTTCAGGGAACCGGAACATCGCCCCGATGTGGTGCTCTTTGATACCTACTATATTGATACTGCAGAACCCTATCTCGCCTGGGCCTGCCGTGAGAACATCCCGGTGGTGCTTGACGGGGGAAGCTGGAAGCCCGGCCTTGAACGCATTCTCCCCTATATTACCTACGGCATATGCTCCCAGCAGTTCTATCCCCCCGGGTGCGCCTCCCATGACCAGACCGCACAATACCTCATGAGCTTCAATATCCCTTGGGTATGCATTACCCGGGGCGAGCTGCCGATACTGCTCTACGGGTCCGGAGGGGAGAAGCAGGAGATCCCCGTGCCCTCTCCCGGCCAAGTCAGGGATACCCTCGGCGCGGGAGATATTTTCCACGGTGCCTTCTGCTTTTCAGCCGCATCGGGCAGGGGACTGGAAGAGAGCATCAAGGCGGCAGCGCAGACTGCATCACAGTCGGTCTGCTGCTATGGGCCCAGGGCATGGAAGGATGCTCTGTCCCCCTAAGGGGCCCACCAGAATCCCTGGAGATCAAGGTTTGTCAGCCCGAGATCAAGCGCTTTGGAAACTGCCTCTCGGTATTCATCCGCAGTGAGGGCCCGGGAAATCTCAGGGTAGTCATAGGCCCGGTAGGACGGCCGGTACTGCGCCATGATGTTCACATAGGTATCCTTGGGAAGGTTCTCTGCAATCCATTCCATGATCTGCTTTGACCCGCTGACGTTGTTGGGCATCACCAGGTGACGGATCATCAGTCCCCGCTCCATTACCCCCTGCTCATTAGGAACTGCAGTTCCCACCTGCCGCTGCATTTCCAGCAGCCCCTTCTTGGTCAGTTCAGGGTAGCTTGCAGCTCCTGCTGAATACTTCGCTGAGGCTTCACTGTCCCAGTACTTGAAGTCCGGAAGATATATGTCCACCACCCCGTCAAGAAGCTTGAGCACCTCCATACGTTCCCATCCCGAGGTGTTGTACACCAGGGGGATGCGCAGTCCCTGTGATGCTGCTATGTCCACCGCCTTGAGGATATGGGCTGTGTAGTGGGTGGGGGTGACCAGGTTGATGTTGTGGCATCCCCGCCGCTGCAGCTCCATCATCATGTTGGCAAGTCCGATGACGCTGACCTCAGAGCCCCGTCCCTGGTGGCTGATGGTCCAGTTCTGGCAGAAGGAGCACTTCAGTCCGCAGTGGGTGAAGAAAATCGTCCCGGAACCCCGTGTTCCTACCAGCGGCCGTTCCTCACCGAAATGCGCATGGTATGACGCAATATGCAGGGTGGTCCCCACTGACTTGCAGAACCCGGTCTCCCCGCTGAGCCGGTCAGCCCCGCATTCACGGGGACAGAGCCTGCAGTCTCCCATCATCTCCCAGAGGGCATCTGCCCGTTCTTTCAGTTCCCCCGACCGGTGCAGGGCAAGGTAGGCAGGTTCAAATGCATCTTCCATCACTTCCTCCGCTGTCGTATCCGGCTGCTGAGCCTCCTCCGGGGGGCTTTCACTGCGCCCTCCTGCCTGGATCAGTCCAGGAATGAACAGCAGTGCAGTCAGCAGCAGTACTGCCCTGCTAGACATGGTGCCGCCTTTCATAGTTCCTCCTCATTTCAGGTCTGTCGGTGATTACCACGCAGAAACTGAATGCCTTCAGCAGCGCTGCGGTTATGCAGGTCCCCATCAGCCCCAGCACCGGCAGAAGAACCACTCCGCCGATGATGCCCCCCATCCATCCGCCGAGAAGATCGCTTCCGTAGAGCACCCCGACGGTGCTGCTGAAGTCCCTCTGATGTTCTGCGTACAGTCTATTTGCAAGCGGGAACTGCGCACTGATGCAGAACCCGCTGATGCAGGAAAGAACGGGTATGATCACCCGGAATGCTGAAAACACCGCCGGGCTGTCCATAAGCGGCTGAAAAACGAGAAACACCGCCGGCATCACCAGGGCGTAGAGAAGCACCCCTGCCTCCAGGAAGAGATACCATTTCCTGGGATTGATGATCATCGGCATGGCTGCGGTGATCAGCGCAGCTCCAAGGGCTGATCCGACCATGAAGAGCGCCACGAGGACCCCGATCCAGGAAATTACGTAGCCGTAGAGGGCCTGGAACGAGAATATCAGGGCGAGGTCAAAGATCATGCCGGTAAACCCCGAGGTCCCGATGGAGAGGGAGATGCCGGAACCGAGAAACCGGGGTTTTCGCAGGCGAACCAGCACCGTCAAAGCTGCCGCCGGAAGCAGGAGGGCAAAGGATGCTGTCCTCAGGCCTCCGAGATAGCTGAAGAGGGGCTGCAGTGCTGGATTCAGCAGGGAGTTCCAGTGGGAGATGCTGTAGTAGACTCCCACGGGCCTGAAGTCCCGGTTGAAGGTCCGGGCCTTCCCCTCGATGAAGTCATGGTACCAGTTCATCCACCCTGGATGGAGCTTGTTTTCCAGATGCCGGGGTATCAGCACATCCTGGGTGATGTTCCGCTCAATGCCCCGGGTGATGAACATCGGGACATCCAGCTCCATGATGCCCGGGGACCGTGAGGCGAGGAAGAGATTTGATCCGTCCCCTGGTATGACCCGCACATAGGGGAACACATCATTGACGGTATGGAAGACCGTTGAGTTGAGGTTCTTCAGCTCATCGCTGAGATATGTCAGGGAGCCGGGGATGGTGAATGCAAGAATGCCCCTGTTTTCCATCCGTGCGTCTGCAAGGGAGAAGAATTCATGGGTGAAGAACCGGTTTGACTGCAGGTCTGCAAGCTCCCGAATTCCCACCAGGACAATGTCATAGGGGTCCGGCGCCTTCTTCAGATAGAGCCTTCCGTCGATATGGGCTATCTGAACCTTCGGATTGGTGAGCTCCCCTTCGGTCAGGTCCGTTGAATGCTCTCTGATCAGTTCAATGAGCGTCGGATCCAGTTCGGCATAGGTGATTTCCTCCACAGATGCATGCTTCAGCACCTCATTGATCACCCCTCCGGCCCCTCCGCTTAAGATCAGGACCTGTTTCGGATCGGGGTGGGAGAGCAGCGGAAGGTGCACGAACTCCTCTACGGCATGCACGTCCGGCACCGGTGTTATCAGATGGGGCATGCCGTCGAGGAAGAAGGTGAACTGATTTTGCTGTTCAACCACAGCGATGCTGCTGTACCGGGAATTGCGGTATTCCACCAGGTTCTGGGGTGCCCATTGGGCGGCAATGGATCTCCGGTGCAGTTCCTCAACCTGGCCGCCGATGAACAGGGCTGCTGTCCCTGCAAGCAGCAGCACAGAAATGACTCCCCCCGTGCGCTGCACCGGGGATGGGGAGGGGACCAGCAGGACAGCGCAGAGAAGAAATCCCACCGCTGATATCCCCGCTGCGGTATGGAACGTAGGGAGGTGGGGGATGAACAGATAGGTCCAGAGCACCCCGCCGAGTACGGTGCCCACGGTCTCATAGACATATGCTCTGCCGGCAGCGGAGGCATCGTCATCCGTATAATCCCGGTACACCCGGCACCCGTAGGTGAACAGGGCGCCGTGGAGAATGCTCACAGGCAGCAGGATGATGCATGAGGTGTACAGGACCGGAAGGATTCCGATCACCTGCCCGATTGATACCCCAAGCACAATGCGTGCCATCCTGGCAGCGTAGACCATGGCGGGGAGCGAGAGGGAGAACAGCAGGGTAAGGATCCCGTATGAGAACAGCGGATTCCGGGATTTCCCGGCACCCCTGCCGACGATGCTGCTTCCGAAGGCCTCGAGGATCAGCCAGTTGGCCAGGATGATGCCGATGGTGAACTCGTTTCCTGAAAACACGATCAGCAGTTCCCGCAGCAGTATCATCTGCCCGGCAATTCCTGAAAATCCGGTGACGGCGATTGCTGTCCTGATACTGTATTTCATGGCCAAAGCTCCCGGTCATGCAGACCTGACGGCGGCATCCGCCTGCTCCTCCTCTGTAGTTCAGTATAACCCGGTTTGCTCCCCCTGATAAGGAAAAATCGGGAAGCAGGCTCTGGTTGAGCGCCAACATATGCAGAATTTCACCATCCCTCTCTTACTAAATCTTCGTAACGGCATTATGATGGGTATATGGAGGGACCTATGGGGAAGGAAGCAGTCATGCGAAGTGTGACGATGACAATGCTGCTGCTGTGCCTTGCGGTGCCTGCAGCATTCGGGCAGGATGACCCGGGGATGGTTGAGGCAACGGATGCCGCCGGAAGGAGGGTGTTCCTCTTTGATGACCGTACCTGGGAGCCGGCCCCGCCTGACCTGCGGGAGCTGTACTGGGGCATGTCCATGGAGCAGGTGCGCCAAGCTGACTCTGTCAGGTTTATTCCCGATGATGATACCCTGATCAGCCTTAATGCCCGGGCCTTCGGGATGACCGGGATGATGTTTCTTGAATTTGACCAGGATGCCCTGGTGCTTGCGGGGTTTTTGTTCGTGGAGAACTATGCCGACGGAGAATTCTATATCGGCGACTACCGAAGGCTGGTGGAGCACTTCATCACCCGCTACGGCGAGCCCAAGGAGGAGGTGGTCGAATGGAGGGGAGAGGAGACCGGCTCCCTGGGGGATGCGTTTCTCAGGGGAGATGTTGAACTGCGCACCGAGTGGGAAACCGAAAGAAGCCATGTCGGATGCGGCCTGGTCAATGATGACGGCCTCTTCGGCCTGCTCATCGGGTATGAGTATAAGTACAGGTAACTGCAATACTATATGAAAGCGAGGAAATCTCTATGGCGATGAAACTGCTGGTGTTTATTCTGAACGATGAACAGTACCTTGAGGAGGTCCTTGAAATGTACGTCGAGGCCGGGATCGGCGGAGCCACCATCCTCGATTCCGAGGGAATGGGACAATTCCTGACCCATGAAGTGCCGCTGTTCGCAGGATTCAAGGATTTCATGAAGGGCAGCAAGCCCTGCAACAAGACGATTTTATCGGTGGTGCATGACCAGGAAACAGTTGGTGAGCTGATGAAACTGCTTGATGATAAGATCGGCGGGCTGAAGAACCCGGGGACCGGCATCATGTTTACTGTACCAGTGGACTGGGCTGCGGGACTTGTTCCCGAAGATGAAGAGGTATAGCCATGGGAGCAATAACAGACAGACTGCACAAAGATTCCGTCATGATTGATCCCCGCATCCTCAGTAAGAATGATCTGCTGGCCCGTATGGCGGACCTGCTGGCGTCACAGTATCTCATTGAGCAGCCGGAACAGCTGCTTAGGGACATCATGAAACGAGAGGAGCTGGGAACAACCTGCCTCGGCTTCGGCTGCGCCGTTCCCCATGCCAGGACCGATGCGGTTGA
>PWNW01000219.1 GCA_003557605.1 Spirochaetaceae bacterium | reverse complement strand
GGATCATTCCCGACGGCACCGGTGCGGTGAATCCAGAAGGCATCGCCTATTACCGGAATCTTATCACTGCCCTGATTGATACGGGCATTGAGCCGGTGGTGACCCTCTACCACTGGGACCTTCCCCAGGTGCTTCAGGGCGCCGGAGGGTGGACAAACCGGGAGACCGCCTATGCCTTTGAAGCCTACGCCAAGGTCTGTTTTTCCGAGTACGCCGGTACGGTGAAGCGGTGGATCACCCTCAATGAGCCGTGGTGCTCTGCCTATCTCGGATACCTTGAAGGGGTGCACGCCCCGGGCATCAGGGATGTGCAAAGTTCATTTGAGGCGATACACCACCTGAATCTTGCCCACGGACTGGCTGTGAGGGCCTTCCGGAATATGAAGACACCAGGTGAGATCGGCATTGCATGGAATCTCTATCTCCATAGACCCGCCAGGGATTGTGAAGAAGACAGGGCTGCCGCTGAATACCAGGTGGAATATAACTGCAGAATGTTTACCGGTCCTGTACTGGGGACAGGGTATCCTGGACAGGTGATGGAACGCGAGGGGGTGAAGCTTCCCCTCATGGAAGGTGACCTTGATACTATCTCCGGCAAGATCGACTTCATTGGGGTGAACTACTATTCTGAACGGGCGGTAATCTCTGATGCCTCATCACCGGAAGGGTGGACTTTTGCCCCTACCTGGGAAGCGGTCACGGACATGGGATGGGAAATTGTTCCTGAAGGTCTGCTTCGGGTGCTTCGATGGATGCATCGCGAGTCAGGTGGAATACCCCTGTACATTACGGAAAACGGAGCGGCATTCCAGGATACCCTTGAAATTGATCTTGAAGGGAATAAGCGTATCCGCGATATGGACCGTATCAGATACCTGCGGGACCACTTCGATGCATGCAGAAAGGCATTGGAAGAGGGAATTGATCTGAGGGGGTATTTTCTCTGGTCACTGATCGACAACTTTGAATGGAGTTTCGGGTATACAAAACGCTTCGGGATCATCTGGTGTGATTTCCAGACCCTGGAACGAATTCCCAAGGACAGTTTCTGGTTTTACCGGGATGTAATTGCCCGGTCATCAAAGACTGATGATCTGTGATGAAGGAGAACCACGTCAGAAGCACAGGTCACACTGCAGTATGCAGGGAAATATCTGGAATTTTTTCTTGACAAGGTTCTGCATGGGTTCTATACTGACATGGAAAACGTTTTATATAGGGTTTTTGAAGGGAACTGAATGAATATTACCGAGCTTTCGAAAGTATTAGGATTATCAGTCTCAACCATCTCCAAGGCACTCAACGGGTATCACGGGGTGTCGGAGAAAACCCGGAAGCTTGTTGAGGATGCGGCAGCAGAATACGGATATCATCCCTCTGCTTCAGCCAGAAGCCTCAGAAGGCGTGATACTGAACGTATCGGCCTGCTCAATCCTGCATCGGGGCTGCAGTTCTGGGTCACCCAGATGACCGCTGACTACTTTGTCAGGGTGCTTCGAGGCATTGCTGCAGAAGCCGAGGTAAACAGGAACAACCTGATGCTCTATTCCTCCCAGCGGGTACTGGAGCCTGAGGTGATTGAGAGGATCATCCGTTCCAGAGAAGTGGACGGCCTGATTGTCATGGGCGGGAGCGACATCAGGGGGGCTGTGAAGATGCTTCGTGAATCGGATATCCCCTTTGCAGTATTCGGCAAAGACCTGTCCATTCCTGATGTGTCATTTATTGAGCCGGACTATATACAGTGCGGATACCTAGGGACCCGTCATCTGGCAGAACTTGGACACCGCAGGATAGCCTATATCGGACAGGACGAGGACCGGGAGAGCAATCCAAAACGTCTCAAGGGATACCACAGTGCACTGGATGAGTTCGGTATACCATTTGATGAACAGCTGGTAGTTTCTGCTCCCTTTGCAGAGAACGGAGGATACGTTGCCATGGAGGAACTGCTCAGCAGAAATGTCCCCTTCACTGCGGCCATGTTTTTCTGCGACAACGTGTTTTTTGATGCAGTTCCCCTGCTGAAGCAGCAGGGTATTAAAGTCCCCCGGGACCTTTCGGTGGTTGGAATTGACAATACCGACCGGGGCAGGTGGTATGATCCTGCACTTACATCGGTCCATACATCTCTTGAGGAGATGGGTTCCCAGGCAGTGAAGATGCTTTTAAAAATGATCAGGTCTGATGAAAAGCCGGTATTCAAAGAGATTAGTCCTGTTCACCTGAACGTACGAAGTTCTACAGAACCGGTAGGGTAAGTTTTTTTACGGCTCATAGAGAAAACGTTTTCTATATGGAGAAGGCATGGTAACTAGAACAATATTGACTGAACAAGAATGGATGCAGCGGGAAAAGGATTATCGTGCCTGGTGGGAGGGGGAACTGAAACGGCCCCTGGTGGTGCTGGAGTGCCTGAAGGATGCAAGTACCGGGGTTTTTTCTTCCGTGTACCGTGACTTGCACTGCTTCGGACTTGACATGCCTGCAGAACAGGCGGCAGAACAGTTAGAGCAGTCCTTTTCCTCCCTGGAGTATCTCGGTGATGCATTCCCCAGATGGTGGCCTAATTTCGGACCGGGAATACTCTCCTCATATCTTGGATGTCCCCATGATTATGCCGACGGGGGGACCTGGTTCCATGAGATCCCCAATGCAGACCTGGCATCCTATGATATTGCTGATCCGCAGAATTCTCCCTGGGAACTGCGAACCGCAGAGATTACCAGGGCAGCGGCGCAGCGTCTTGGTGATACCGTGGTGTTCGGGTTTCCCGACATAGGGGGACCTTTAGACATCCTGGCAAGCATGTTCGGGTCTGCTGAAGTGCTTATGACAATGCTTGAACATCCCGAGGCTGTTGTGAACCAGCATAACAAGGTATGCAGCGCCTGGAAGCACTGCTATCTGAGATTCAAGGACCTGCTTGACAGCATTGACTGCATCAGATCATGGAGGGGTTCCTGGATGCCTGTCATGGCCCCCGGTGATACTTACCCCTTGCAGTGCGATCTTTCCATTATGATCAGCCAGGAAATGTTCTCTGAACTGGTAATGGAAGATATGAGGCAATCCTGCAGGACCGTATCATATCCCTTCTATCACCTGGACGGTCCGGGATCAGTGCGTCACCTCGACATGCTCCTTGAAATTGACGAACTCAGGGGTATCCAGTGGGTGCCCGGAGCAGGGGCGGCCCCTGCCCATGAATGGATTGATGTGCTTCAGCGCATCAAGGAGGCAGGAAAGCTCTGCCAGGTCTATGTTTCCC
This sequence comes from Spirochaetaceae bacterium, assembly GCA_003557605.1. Lineage (GTDB taxonomy): Bacteria > Spirochaetota > Spirochaetia > PWKH01 > PWKH01 > PWKH01. The sequence goes on along the minus strand of PWNW01000219.1, from coordinate 4,799 downwards.
CTGAGGGTGCACGGGCCATCTGCGAAACACTGGGAGGAGAGGGATTTTTGCTGTGCATCGGGGACGGAGCACTGCTGAATCTTCATGAGGGCGAGGCATGCATGAGGATACTTGAAGAGTTTCTGTAAATGATGAATGGACTATCCGCAAAACGCGGATTGCCATATACATTCTAGAAAAGGAGATTTGTATGAAACAGAAAGTTGCGGTTTTATTGCTGGTGATGCTGCTGGCAGTTTCTCTGGTATGTGCCCAGGGAGGGCGGGAGCCTGACAAAGATGTGGTTGAATTCTGGGGATTCTATGACCTGAGCGATACCTCAGATTCCCGGGCGGTAATGATGAAGGAGGCAATAGATTCCTTTGAGGCAGAAACCGGAATTACGGTGCTCTACGAGCAGGTTGCATGGGACCAGATGAGCAGCAAGCTTGCCCTCCAGTCCCAGTCCGGCGGTGCTGTCCCTGACCTGGTGCAGAGCCAGACCGAGAACATCCCTGGATGGGTAAATGCAGGCGCCCTGATGGACATCATGCCGTATATCAGCAGGCAGTCATATTACGACGACATCAACCAGTTTGAGAAAGACCTGTATGAACGGGACGGAAAGCGGTATGCGATTGGGCTGTTTATCAGCGGGGGAAACTGGTACTTTGACACCACCATGTTTGACGGCGGGGTGCTCCCGGTAACTGCTGAAGACTGGGACAGGGAATTCCCTAGACTTGCGGCTGAAGGCAATGTCGGGATCACCGCATTTATGGGCTCCGGGTTCGGCGGTGCGGCGGTCATTCAGGGATATGCTCCCTTCTTCTACTCTGCAGGCGGAAGACTTTTTGATGATGAAGGAAAACCTGCATTTGCAAGTGAAGAAAACGTCAGGGTGCTCAATTGGCTGAGGGACAACTACCAGAAGGGCTATATTGCTGATGCCACGTTTACCGGCGACTGGTCGGCAGCTGAGGTTCCCTTTGAAGAGGGAAGAGCGGCGGCTATCAGGGGAGGAAGCTGGTCATTTCTGTATCTCAGAGGTCTTCGTGAGCGATATGACGCAGGAGAAGTCGTGGTAGGACCTCCCCCTTCATTCGGTGAGCAGGGATATGTCTTTATGAACAGCGAGGCATTTGCCGTACCCAACCGGGCCAGGAATGTTGATAACGCAATAAAGTTCATCAGCCACTTTATGAAACCGGAAATCCTTGCTCCCTGGTCAAATGCACAGTTCGGCATTCCCGTCATCTCTGCTGCTTTGGCAGACCCGATTTTCGATCACCAGTTCTATAAAGATACGGCGGACAATCTTTTCAGCCATGGTACTGCCTCTGAGCAGAGTCCGTACTACAACGAGTGCATTGACGCCCTTGCCACTTCCCTGCAGGTGCTGATGGTGAATCCTGGAAGGGACATCATGAGCACGCTGAAGCGGCTTGAGCAGGACCTGATTGCCAGATACTGGTGATCAGTACAGGTTACTGAAAACGGCGGGGTGAATCATGCCCCGCCGTGCCCTATATGCCGACAGGAGGTTCTCCCATGTATGCAAAAACGGCAAAAACAAACATCCTGCACTCACTGTATCCCTACCTGCTTGTCCTTCCGGCTGTTCTGCTGGTTACAGCAGTGAGTCTCTATCCCACGCTCTACAGCTTTTATCTGTCAACAACCCGATTTATCCAGGGAAGCATGCAGTTCGTGGGATTGAGAAACTATCGGGTGCTTCTCGGAGGTGCAGCATTTCTGGAAAGTTTCCGGGCAACCATGATCTATCTTGCTGGATATGTTCTTTTTACAGTTTTCTTTGCGCTGATCACCGCACTGGTGCTCAACAAAGGGCTGAGGTTCACAGGCATCTACATGACCGTCATATTCCTTCCCTGGGTGCTTTCAGAGATAACTTCAGGCGCCATCTGGAGATGGATGTTCTACCGTGATTACGGAATCCTCCAAAACCTCATTGGCCCCCTGTTCAATGACGTGGGACTGATTGTTACTCCATGGGGAGCCATGGGCATTGTTATTGCAGCCTCGGTATGGAGATCAGTGTCCTTTGGGATGCTGCTGCTTCTTGCTGGGCTTCAGTCTATTCCCAAGGCCCTAATAGAGGCTTCACAGATTGACGGTGCTGACTCCTGGGTCCGGTTCAGGCGGGTTATCTGGCCGCTGCTGTTTCCCACCATGATGGTTACTACCGTGTTCATGTCCATCCAGGCAATCAACGGGGTCGGAATGATCATGGCAATCACCAAGGGGGGCCCCGGACGTGCTACAGAGGTGCTGAGCCTCTACATGTATCGGGAGGCGATTCAGTACTTCAACTTGGGATATGCAGCTGCCATCTCGGTAGTACTGCTGGGCATCAACATCCTGTTTGCGTTCTTCTATATACGGTATCTCCGGAAAGAAAACGCCCTGGCATCATAGGAGGTAAGGCAATGCAGAGAACAGCACAAACTGGTGCTTTGAACCAGTCTGGACGCATTCAGGCATCTGCAGTCCTGGGACTGCTTCATCTGATGATGATCCTGTTCTGCGCAATAACGGTATTTCCCGTGATCTATTCAATACTGGTGTCGCTGGCACCGCCGAGGATGGGAATGCTCAGGATTGTTCCGGAGGAATTCTTCTTCGGCCACTATGTCAGGCTCTTCAGTCATGGCCAGTTTCCGAGATACATTCTTAACAGCGTTATTAATGCGGGGGGAGGTACGGTCATCAGCACCATATTCTCAGCTATGGCGGGATACGCAGTCTCACGCATCGCTTTCAAGGGAAAGAACCTGGTGTTCGGGTATATGTTTTTTATGCTTATGCTGCCGCAGCTGACCAATATTGTACCACTCTACAAAATTGCCAGCGACCTCGGTATGATAAACACCTACACCCTGATGATTATCGTCTTCGGTGCCTACGGAGTTCCCCTGGCGGTATTTATTATGAAGGGGTTTTTCGACAGCATTCCCAAGGTGCTTGAGGAAGCTGCCTTTATTGACGGGGCAACGGCGTTCCAGACATTCTGGAAAGTGGTAATGCCCGTCTGTGCACCGGGCATTGTTGCAACCCTCCTGATAAACTTTGTCTACAGCTGGAACAACTTCTTCACCCCCCTGATCCTGATTACCACTTCCTCCATGAAGATGGCCACTGTCGGTCTCTATGACTTCCAGCACGTGCTGGAGGGAAATCAGGACGAACTGCTCGCCGCCGCATGTGTGGTGATCATGGTGCCCTCAATCCTCCTGTTTCTCGCTACCCGGAAGTATTTCCTCAGAGGAATCGTTGAAGGAGCGGTGAAGGGCTGAAAGCCAGGCTGCCGGGGGAATATTCTCCCGGCATGTCTCTTTTGTGCTATAATCCCCCATGGGTAAAAGACAAGCAAAAACAATATTGAGTCATCTCACAGGGGATCAGGCGCAGGTAATTCTGTATCGTTTGGTACATTCCGGCGGAGCTGCAGCAAAGGCGGTGCTGCAGGAAGCGGAAGCGCTATTGACTAGTATCGACATAGAGCAGGTTGCAGATAATGTCTTTTTCTGCATGGATGCCATAGACTTAGATACCTGCTGGGAACGTTCAGGAAGAACCAGGTACGGCTATGTACACCCGGATGAAGCTGCATTGGAACTGGTGGAGGAAGCAATGGGCCCCTATGAACAGCAGCTGAAGGGATACAGGCAGATGGGGATGGAACCTCAGGCGCTGGACTACCTTAAAGGGATGGTGCTCGGTCTCTACCGCTTTGAAACGAGCAGTGCAAGTGAGTTCAGGGAATATTTTGAGGAACTTGGTGAAGGCGCTGCATGGTCTCTCGTCCAGTCCGGGAAAGTAACCCCGGAGGACAAGCAGCAGCTGAGGGAATTCCTTGCTGCTGACTGTCCCGAATGGGCAGACCTTCTTGATTAAGGGTATTTCCTAGAGCCCCTTCATGGACAGTGCTATGCGTTTTCTGTCCAGTTCCACCTGCATCACCTTGACGCGAACCTTCTGATGGACCTTCACCACCTCGGCAGGATCCTTAACGAACCGGTCTGACAGCTGGCTGATGTGCACCAGTCCGTCCTGGTGGACCCCTACATCCACAAAGGCACCGAAGGCGGTGACATTGGTCACAATACCAGGCAGGATCATTCCTTCCTTCAGGTCCGAGATCTCATGGACCTCATCGGAGAAGGCAAAGACTTCAAATCTGCTCCTGGGATCCCGTCCGGGTTTCTCCAGTTCCGATATAATGTCCCGCAGGGTGGGCATCCCGACAGATTCGGTGACGTAGCGGTGAAGTGCTATGTTCTTTCGCAAAGTCCCGTCTGATATCAGGTCAGAGGCAGAGCAGCTGAGATCGGAAGCCATCTGTTCAACCACGGGATAGGACTCGGGATGAACAGCGCTGCGGTCCAGGGGGTTGGTTCCTCCATGAATCCGCAGGAAGCCTGCGCTCTGCTGAAACGCCGCATCCCCCAGTCCCGGGACCTGCTTCAGCTGGGTTCTGTCCTGGAACTTCCCGTGCTCTTCACGGTACCGGCAGACCGCTGAGGCCACCCTTGATGATATTCCCGACACATATCCGAGCAGCTGTCTGCTTGCTGAGTTGACGTCCACTCCCACAGAATTGACGCACGACAGGGTCGTGTCGTCAAGGGCTTTCTTCAGGCGTTTCTGGTCCACATCATGCTGGTACTGTCCCACCCCGATGGACTTGGGATCAATTTTTACCAGTTCCGCAAGGGGGTCCATAAGCCTTCTGCCTATGGAGACCGCACCTCGGACGGTGACGTCATGGTCAGGGAACTCCTCCCTGGCTGTCTGGG
>PWNW01000008.1 GCA_003557605.1 Spirochaetaceae bacterium | reverse complement strand
GGGATACACCTCAGCTGCCTCGGCCATGTAGTCCATGTAGCCGAAGGAGTTGCCGAAGATGATCTGATAGCCCTGCTGGGCAAACTGGTTCAGGATGCGGGATACGTCTCCAACGGTGACATTCTCAACATAGGCTGTCTCAACAGCATCTCCGAACTCCGCCTCAACTGCCTGGCGGGCGACATCATGCTCATATGTCCACCCGTAGTCCACCGGTGATCCTACATAGATGAATGCGGCCTTGAACGGTGCATCCACCGCAGGATCCGCTTCCCTCTGGCCTGCGGCCATGGCAATTCCTGATACTAATACTGACAGAATGATGAGCAGTAAAATACCTTTTCTCATACCTTCCTCCCTCATTGGATTATGGGACATTGTAACCCGAAAATGCGGAAGTGAAAACAGGAGATTGAAAAAAGTTGCAGTAAGTTGCAAATGCTGTCTACTTTAGCTGCTGTCCTGTGGCGATGATCATATGGGGATCAAAACCCTTGGCTTCCAGGGAATCGACAATTCCCTGATACACCTCAGGTTCCAGGGAGGGGGCCCTGCTGAGGATCCAGAGGGTGTTTCGTTTCGGGCCGGTTACCGCCGCCCACTGGTAATCCTGCGCATCAAGCTCTATGACCAGGTAGTCCGCAGGAAAGATGCCGAAGAAATAGACCCGAAGCCAGTTTCCCCGGCTGTCGACGGGCACTGCGACGGCCCTGACCTGCTGGTTCTGCTCTCCCCCGTATTCTTCCTTCCAGCACCGGTTGAGCACAGATATCTTTCCGTCCTTCCGGATGGTGTATTCAGCGGTGGACTCCCCGCAGGGACGCCTCTGAAAGGAATGGGGATAGCGTCCCACCTGGTACCAGAGGCCTGCATACCGCTGCAGGTCCACCGATTCCACAAGCATGGAACTGACCTCTTCGGGAAGGGTGCGGGTAATGCAGCTGAAAAGAAGAGGCATAATAATAACCCCCAGGGCAATGAACTTCATCTGCAGATTATACCATACCCTCAGGAATCTGACTCCTCCAAATACTCAGTATCCTTCGCATGCATGAATTTCAGGAGGTTGCCCCAGAAGAAATCCGGCTGCTCCAGATATGTCAGGTGCCCGCTGGAGGGAACAGTGATCATCCTGCATCGGTCAATCAGCTGGGGGATCTTTTCCTGGTACCAGGGGGGAACACAGAGATCATGCTCCCCGGCCATGACCAGGACCGGACAGGTTACCGCCCGGTAGAGCTCCGGGTCCTCCTTGACCGCTTCGAAATAGGGAACCTGCGCTTCGGTAAGGCGGATCAGGCAGTGCTTCTTATCTTTATAACGCTGAAAGAAGTTGCTTCGCATGGTCTCCATGATCTCCCCATGGATCCGCTTGGCGAAGGCGTCGCCGAATATCTTTTCATAGAGATACTGGGTGTAGATGTCGAACACCTCGTCGGTGGAGCGGTAGAACCGCAGTGAGAGGTCCTGGTACATCTGGAACCCCATCTCCCAGGTGAGCAGGATGCCCGACACCGTCAGGGTATGCACCCGGTCGGGATAGAGCCGGGCAAATTCCGCACCGACGAACCCTCCGTAGGAGACCCCCGTCAGATGGATCTTCTCCAGTCCCAGAAGATCCATCACTGAAGCGAGGTATCCGCAGAATTTGGGGATCGAGTAGGGTTCATCCTCACTTGATGATTCCTGTCCCGGGGGACCGGACTGGCCGAAGTAGTTGAACAGCAAAAGATCAAATTCCGGGAAGACCCGGGGTATCAGGTTCCGCCATGACCGGGTGTCCATGGCAAGTCCGTTGAGCAGGCAGACAGCCTCTTTCTGCTCTATGCCGTAATATTCCCAGTAGATCTCCCGGGTATTGTTCTCCACCGGCAGCTTTCCCGAAACTTCGGGAGTAAATCCGTCAGGCTGCAGCATAATGTATGTCTCCTATTTTTTAGAAAGTACGGTGACGCAGTTTGTAACTCCCGATCCTCCCACGTTCAGCAGGGCGGCGGTCTCGGGGGTCCCCCTTTGGGGAGCAAGGCCGATGGGTTCTCCGGTGAGCTGCTTGTAGAGCATCACATGCATGGAAATTCCTGTAGCTCCAACGGGATGTCCCTTTGCCTTCAGCCCCCCTGAGAGGTTCACCGGTACGGTGTCCTCGTGGGTAAACTTTCCGTCAAGGTAGTCGTATCCAGCCCTGCCGTCCTCCGCAAGTCCCAGGGCTTCGGTGCACAGCAGCTGGTTTATGGTGAAGCAGTCATGCACTTCAGCAATATCGATGTCCTTCGGGGTGATTCCTGCCTCCTGATATGCCCGGCGGGCCGCATGCTTTGCAGCGATGAGCTCGTGCATATTTTCCCGTTTTGAAATTGCAAAGTGTTCTGTTGCATGACCGATGCCGGCGATGCGAACCGAAGGCTTTCCGGAGGCAGCGGCCGTATCGCTGAGGACCACCGCAGCGGCCCCGTCTGATATCAATGAGCAGTCATGAAGCCTCAGGGGATCGGCAATGACCGGGTTCTTCTCAGGTGGAAGGGCAAGCACCGCTTCACGGGAGAACAGGCCGAGCTTCTCCGGCACCGAACCTTTCCCAAAGTGGGCCAAGGGGTTTTCACTGGCATTCCGATACATCATGGCGGTAAGTTCTGCAAACATTTCTGCAAGCTCATCAGAGGGGATACGGTAGTTACGCTGGTACCCCTTGGCAAATTCGGCAAAGAGCCCCGGGAAGGTCATTCCCTGCGCTCCCTCTTCGGGCCAGTAGGAGCAGCATGAAAGGGCATGGGTGACCCCCTTGGTGTTCAGCAGGGACATCTTCTCCGCCCCGATGACCAGCACCCGCTTGAACCGCCCGGATTCCACTGCATACATAGCCTGATGCAGTGCAAGGGACGAAGATGCGCAGGCCCCTTCAACCCTGACTGCGGGAAGGAACCGGAACTCCTCCGGTGCAGCCTCAAGGGCAGCAGGCGCCAGGTGCTCCTGGTTGACGAAGAGAGAAGGGGAGCAGGAACCGACCCAGATGCCGTCAATATCCTTTGGATCAATGCCCGCATCTGCGGCAGCGGCAGCTCCTGCTTCGCTGATGAGCTCATAGATGCTCTTTGTGTCGAAAACTTCCCCGGTCTCCCGGTTTTTCTTTACAAATGCTCCGAAGGCGGTGTTCGCTCCGCCGATAATATGTACGCTGCTCATGAAAACTCCTGAATTAAATGATGAATCAGTTCTCAAACAGTATAGCATTACAGCTTTAATTGTCAATAAATTTCTTCCTTGACAGATGTGCCGAGCCGCTTCATAATGAGAGGTGATTCATCATTTAAAGGAGTACATATGGATATCAGGGGAAAAACCGTAGTCATAACCGGAGCAGGAAGCGGCATCGGAGCCGCAGCGGCACGGGTCTTCGCACAGAGGGGTGCACGGGTGCATCTGGGGGACATAGAGCTCTCCCTGGCAGAACAGACAGCCCGTGACATTGCAGATCATGGCGGCGAGGCCTCATCCGCCCAGGTTGACGTCTCCGACGAACAGTCCGTGACAGTTTTCATGAAGGGAGCGGCAGAGACCTGGGGTGCCGTTCATTCGGTCATTCCCTGTGCAGGGATCATCAGGGACGGACTGATGATCAATACTGACCGGGAGACCGGAAAGGTAAAGAAGGTGATGTCCCTGGAGCAGTTCCAGTCGGTGCTGGACATTAATCTCACCGGGACCTTTCTGACAATCAGGGAGGCTGCATCGCTGATGGCGGACAACGGATGGGAAGGCGTGCTGTTCACCATCTCATCGGTGAACCGGTGCGGTCAGGTGGGACAGCTCAACTACTCCACCACCAAGGCATCCGTAGGACTGTGGCCCAAGATCCTGGCCGGGGAATTCCATATGAAGGGCATTAAGGGCATCCGGGTAGTAGGCATAGCCCCGGGATTTGTGGGAACCCCGATGCTTAAGAACATGAACCAGGATGCCCTTGACGCGATCCTGAAGGACGTGCACATCGGGCGGCTCATTGACCCGGAGGAGATTGCCGACCTGATGGTCTATGTGATGAGCAATGAGGCCATTGACGGGACTACCATAGAAATTACCGGAGGAGTGACCTACGGCCCGAGGCAGCGGGCTAAGTAGCCTCGGGGTGAAGCCCCTGCTTGGCCAGGAACCCGAAGAGCATGGACATGATTTCCCGGGGTTTCTCAATGAACGCCGCATGGCCGCATTCCGGGAGCAGGACGTATTCACTTTGGGGGATGCTTCGGGATATCAGGGAGGAGAATTTCGGGGGCTTGAGGATGTCCTCTTCTCCGCAGATTACCAATGCGGGACACTGAATGTGCTTCAGGGAATCAGTGAGATCCAGGGTCAGGAATGTCCGGTAGAGATATTCCTGGCCGAGGTAGTAGGATTCGGGAAGCGATTCCATGGCATGAGCGCGGGAGTTCAGCATCTCCCGGTGCTCTGCAATGAAGCCTCCGCTGTAGAGGAAGGGCATCACCAGGCTGAAGAATTCACTTCCCCTGGCTGTCCGGACAGCGGTGATCCAGCTTTCCACGGAGCATCTCAGGTGCTCGTCAATTTCGGAGGCTGAATCAATAACGGTGATGCTTTTCGTCCGCTCCGGCCGTGAGGCGGCAAAATCCATGGCCGCTTCCCCGCCGTAGCTGGTGCCGATCAGGTGGGCCGAAGGGATGTCCAGGCGGTCCATGAGCTCTTCAAGGTCCCGGGCATGCCGGCTGAATTCCCAGGGACCGTCATCCGTCGGGGAGAGAAGCTGCCCGCGGAAATCGTGGAGCAGTATTCTGCAGGGAAGACGGGAGAGCTCTGCAGCATATTCACCCCAGCTGGAGTATGATGCCATTACTCCGTTGAGGAATACCAGGGTTTCAGGGTGTTTCGGATCTCCCCAAAGTTCATAGGTAATTCCTGTGCCGTTGATATCCATGGTCATAGGGTGCCTCGCATGAAATATGGAGCAGTATAGCACTGCAGAGACCCGGGGTGCAAGGACGATGTTGACATCCATGGGCCGCTGAAACATAATACGTGAGATAAGATTCAGGTGTCATCAAAACACCGGCAGAGTCAAAAGGAGCAGCTGATTGAAACAGCAGAGAAAGAGAAGAAGCAGTGACGGTTCTGCGGATACAAGGCAGCGGCTTACTGACTCGGCGGTGGCCCTCTTCTCAGAGAACTGGTATGAGGGCATCTCAATTGCGGAGATCTGCCGTCACAGCGGATTGTCCAACGGGGTGTTCTACTGCTACTTCCGCAGCAAGGAGGAGCTGATAAAAAGCATCCTTGAAGGCTTTCTTGATGCGGTTGAGAAGCGCCTTGCCTCTATCACAGGTGAGACGGTGACCGATCGGCTGAGGATGTTCTATGAACTTGTGCTGACAAGCAGCAGAGAGGATTCTGCCTATATAAACATATTCCGTGAAGGGGAGTACCGATATCCCGAGTATGAAAAACGGCTGAAGCGCAGCTATATGGAGGCAATGAAGCTGATCTTCCGCAGGGAGGTCACCATTGAGGAGTATATCTTTCTGGTGGGTAGTCTGCGGTTCATGCTCAGAAGGCCCTTCTTTTCAGAAACTCAGATCACCGCTGATGATCTCATTGATGCGGTTTCCGGGGGCATCTATCAGGACCCCGGTCCATGGGACCCCCAATGCCTGAATAAGACCCTTGGGCCGGCCTATGAGGATGCTGCATCAGCAGACACGAAGACCCGCCTGCTGATTGCCGGAAGGGACCTGATCGGGGAAAAGGGGTACCATGCGGTGAATGTCTATGAAATCTGCCGCAGTGCCGGGTATGCCGTAGGTACCTTCTATATTAATTTCGAGAGCAAAGAGGATTTCTTTGCTGAAGTGATCCAGTTTCTCAACCGAGGCCTGAGGGGGTATATCTCGTCAAATTTAGATTCCGGGCTCTCACGGTTCGAGCAGGAGCTTCAGGGATGGATCATCTTCCTGCAGTACTTTACCACCCATGTGCAGAACTACCAGATCGTCAGGGAGGCGGAATTTGTGATCCGGGACGCCGCACGGGAGTACTATGACACCTTTGAGCAGGGGTACGTGAAGAACCTCAGGAACCTGAGGGTTGCGAACCCTGTCCTGGCGGCGAATTTCCTCACCGGCATCGCACACCACCTTGGTATAGAGTATTTTTTCAGTAAAAGCATTGACCATACCATTCAAACAGTCTCAGAACTTGGCCGGCTGATCTGCCGGGGAATCAGGATGGAGTAATATTTTTTCTTTTTTTCTTGACAGGGACCGATTCTGGATTAAAATGAGAGGTGATTCATTAATAAGTTATCGATAGGAAGCGGTATGAGCACCTGGAAGGAACAGTATAAAAGAAAACATGTCACCCTGGAGGAGGCTATCCTCTCCCTGCCGAAGCGGGCAGTGGTCATCGTAAGCATGGCCGCAATGGAATCCCGGGGATTCCTATCGGAAGTGCACAAGTACCAGGACCACTTTGAGTTTCTCAAGATAGGCTCCTGCCTGAATCTGGGCAGCTTTCCCTTCTGTGAGGATAAGCAGTACGAAAAGACCTTCTGCAACGACAGCTGGTTCTACGGGCCCTCGGCCCGTGCTGCAAAGGCTGCAGGACTTGCCAGTGTTGACTATATGCCCAACAACCTCCACAGCGCCGGGATGGAGAAGGCCCTTGCTGAAAAGGAGGAGGGCAGCTATCTGGTGTTCTGGGGGCAGGTGACCCCGATGCAGGAGAAGTCGGGATTTTTCAACCTGGGGCTCTCCAATGTGTATGAACAGGATGTCATGGACATTGCCGATCGGGTGGTGCTGGAGGTGAACCCCAATGTCCCCTGGATATTCGGAGAGACCCAGGTCTCCCTGCGCCAGGCTGACCAGGTGGTGGAATGCGAGTACGATCTGCCGGTCATTCCGGTGCTTCCTCCCTCCAAGACTGAAGAGATGATAGCATCCCATATTGCAGAACTTGTTCCCGACGGAGCTACGGTGCAGATCGGCATTGGGGGTATTCCCAACGCGGTGGCAGCCCTTTTGATGAATAAAAAGGATCTGGGGATCCACACGGAGATGTTCACCGAGTCGATGATCGATCTCATGGACGCAGGGGTGGTGACCAATGAGAAAAAGACCCTTTGGACGGGTGTGTCGGTATGCACCTTCGGCCTGGGGACCCAGCGGATGTATTCCTGGATGGAAAACAACCCGGGGATATTCATTCTCAGGGGACGGTACGTGAACGACCCCTACGTGATAGCAAAGAACGATCAGATGATCAGCATCAATACCACCTTGTCGGTGGATTTGACCGGGCAGGTATGTTCGGAGTCCCTGGGGCCGGTGCAGTTCTCAGGAGCAGGAGGACAGCTTGATACCCACCGGGGAGCATCCATGAGCAGGGGAGGCAAGGGGATCATTGCCCTGCGGTCAACGGCTAAGAAGGGGACAGTGTCAACCATTGCCCCGATGCTGGCTCAGGGATCGATCGTGACGGTTCCCCGACACGATGTGGACTGCGTGGTCAGCGAATACGGCACAGCCCGCCTCAGGGGACGTACAGTCCGCGCCAGGGCTAAGTCATTAATATCTATAGCTCACCCGGATTTCCGGGATGAGCTTACGTTCCAGGCCAAAAAGCTCGGATTCATCTAGCAGGACAGACCGGAGGAGCAGAACCTATGGGCATTATACTGTGGTTTGAGAAAAGATTCACCATTCAGCCTGGGAGCGTAACGTCATGGAGCAGGTAGGCATCATGGGAATCGGGACCTATATTCCTGAGCAGCGCCTCACCTCCGGGGATCTCTCGGCGATGACCGGTATACCTGAACCGGTCATCGCCGAGAAGTTCGGCATCAGAGAGAAGACCGTTCCCGGAGAGGGAGACACCACCAGCATGATGGGTATCAGGGCTGCACAGAAGGCCCTGGAGGACGCAGGGATCGGCCCTGAAGAAGTTGACCTGGTGATCTGGAACGGAGCGCAGCACAAGGACTATCCCTGCTGGCTTGCAGGGCTTCACGTTGCTCATCAGATCGGTGCTGTGAATGCCTGGAGCTTCGATATGGAGGCTATGTGCGGCTCCATGATGGCGGGCCT
>PWNW01000298.1 GCA_003557605.1 Spirochaetaceae bacterium | reverse complement strand
TGACGACGGGGACCGCTACATGCATTTCGCTGATATCGCCTCTTACCGCGATGTGCATCAGCAGGCCAGGGACCTCTATCGGGATGACCAGACAGAATGGAGAAAGCGGGCAATCATTAATATTGCATCTTCCTGCAAGTTTTCAACAGACAGAACTATCGGGCAGTATGCCTCTGAAATCTGGGGAGTTGACCCCTGTCCTACTGAAGTGTTCAATTCCGCACAGGCAGCCCTTGATGATGCCGCCGCAGCGGGAAACGGAAAATCATAAGCGATGCTAGCCTCCGATTGAATAGATAAACGCGTTGATCATCGGCATCAGCCAGGTAACGGCAGGCACCAGCAGCAGGGCAGGGACAAAATTCCCTGTTCTGATGCGTTTTACTCCCAGAAGATTGAACCCAATCATGATTACCAGTACGCCGCCGACTGCTGACAGTTCAGTAAGTCCCTGGGTCCCGATGACCGGGGCTATGTATCCTGCCAGCAGAGTCAGTCCTCCCTGGTACACTAAAATTGTTACGATGGAGAAAGCAACGCCAATTCCGTAGGCAGCGGTGAACATAATAGCCATAAACCCGTCCATCACTGACTTTATGAGTATCAGTTCGTAATTGCCCTCCGCCCCTGCCTGGATAGCGCCGACTATGGTCATGGCGCCAACGCAGAACAGCACCGAGGCATTAAGAAATCCGAGGGCGAAATTCTTCTTTTCCGCATCCTCTGCTTCATCTTCCCGCGGAACCGCTTCAGCCCGGCGCCCCCTCTTTGATATCCCCTCGAAAAAACCGCCCAGTTTCAGGATGGCTTGCTCGATTCCAAGCAGTTCTCCGATCATCCCCCCGAATGCAACAGCCAGCAGCACCCCGATGATGCTCTCAGTCCCCAGGGCCATGGAAATTCCAATGAGCAGGGAAATAATTCCGGCGCTGATGAAGATTACTTCTTTCATGCCCTCCCGGATGCGTGCATGGAACAGCACGCCTATCAAGGATCCCGCCAGAACGGTAATGCAGTTAATAATAGTTGCTATCATGATGGGAAGATTATATTCAGTTTCATCTGCTTATGCTATAAGGTATCAGTATGATTAGCTGTATAATTCCTGCAGCAGGAGTATCAAAGCGGATGGGAAGCTGGAAACCCATGCTTCCTGTTGAAGGCAGGCCGATGCTGTTTTCTGTCATAGATGCACTGCTGCCGATGAAGCTCCCCATTACGGTTGTCACCGGATACCGGGGAGATGAACTGTCCCAGATCATCAAGGATGTCTACCCTTCGGTGTTTACGGTGCACAATCCCGACTTTGTGAAGGGGATGTACAGTTCAGTTATTACAGGACTTTCCGTCTGCAGCGCATCAGACGATATCCTGATCACCCCCGCCGACATGCCCCTGCTTCGAAGCCCCCATGTCGCAGCGCTTCTCTCAAGATGGAAGCGCAGCAGCGCAGATGTGATCAGACCGAAGAGGGACGGAGTACCGGGGCATCCGGTGATCTGCTCCGCAAGGGTATGCGCCTATGCGCTGTCACACCCCAATTTGGGATCCATGCGGGAAGCGGCTGCTAAGTTTACCTGTGAGGCTTTTGCATCAAATGATGAGGCCTATTACACTGACGCCGATACCCCAAACGAGTATCGGCGTCTCAATTCATGAAAAGGTGAGCTCATCATCACCACGGTCAACTTTGACGGTATCTCCTTCACGGTAGGTCCCGTCAAGCACCAGCAGGGACAGAGGGTCCTGAAGGTGATGCTGAATTGCCCGTCTGATCGGCCTCGCTCCAAATGCAGGGTCATAACCCGCCTCAACCAGATATGAGAGGGCATCATCGGTCACCTCAAGCTGGAAGCCTCGGCCCTGCATCCGCTTTGCCAGCAGGTTGAGCTGTATCTGCACAATTCCCCTGATGTTGTTTTCATCAAGCCGGTTGAAGGTTATAATTTCATCAATTCTGTTGAGAAACTCCGGCTTGAAGGTCTGTCTGCACAAAGCTCCAACCTGCTGCTCAACCTCCTCAAGTGATTCAGCCTGGAGAATCAGCTGGCTTCCAAGATTGCTGGTCATGATGACAATGGTGTTTTTAAAATCCACCACCCTCCCCTGTCCGTCGGTGAGTCTGCCGTCATCCAGCAGCTGAAGAAGCACGTTAAATACATCCGGATGGGCCTTCTCAATCTCATCAAAGAGGATCACCGAATAGGGCCTTCTTCTCACTGCTTCGGTAAGCTGTCCTCCCTGATCATACCCAACATATCCCGGAGGTGCTCCAATGAGCCTTGAGACTGCGTGTTTCTCCATATATTCGCTCATATCAATCCTGGTCAGGGCTCGCTCATCGTCAAAGAGAAACTCCGCCAAGGTTTTTGCCAGCTCAGTCTTTCCCACTCCGGTAGGACCGATAAATATAAACGATCCGAGAGGCCGGTTTTCATCTGAAAGCCCGGTCTTGTTTCTTCTGATGGCATTTGCCGCTGCACGTATTGCCCGCTGCTGCCCCACAACACGTTTCGACAGGGTTTCCTCAAGATGCAGGTATTTCTCCATTTCCGAAGAAAGCATCTTGCTCACGGGTATTCCTGTCCAGTTGGAAACCACCGATGCGATATCATCATCGGAAACCTCCTCACGCAGCAGACTGCCCCGTTCCTGGAATTTCTGCAGTTCCCGGCTTTTCTCCTCAAGCATTGATGCAGCCTGGGGAATGCGCCCGTGCTTAATCTCCGCTGCCCTGCCGAGGTCTCCCTGCCGTTCAGCTTGGATTTCTTCAGCCTTGAGTTCCTCAATATCGGCTTTGAGGGAGCGGATTGAGTCAATGATCGTTTTTTCATTCTGCCACTGGAGATGCATGGCATCATGCTTTGACTTCAGTTTCGAAAGCTCCTGCCGGATTTTATCAAGCCGCTCCACGGAAGCTTCATCCTGCTCCTTTTCCAAAGCCTGCTTCTCTATGGAAAGCTGCAGCATCCTCCGCTGGATCTGGTCAAGTTCTATAGGCTGGCTCTCTATCTCCATCTTCAGCTTGCTTGCAGCCTCGTCAACAAGATCAATTGCCTTGTCGGGCAGGAACCGTGAAGTAATGTAGCGGTCCGACAGTACAGCTGCCGCGATAATTGCTTCGTCACGGATTCTTACGCCATGATGAACCTCATAGCGCTCCTTGAGCCCCCGCAATATAGCTATGGTATTTTCTACACTCGGTTCACTGGTAAATACCGGCTGAAACCTTCTTTCAAGGGCCGGGTCCTTTTCAATATGCTTTCGGAACTCATCAAGGGTTGTTGCACCTATTGCACGAAGTTCTCCTCTGGCAAGTGCAGGTTTCAGGAGGTTGGATGCATCGGTGGATCCCTCCGCTGCGCCGGCACCCACCAGGGTATGCAGCTCATCAATGAACAGAATAATCGACCCCTGGGACGATGATACTTCCTTGATCACCGCCTTAAGACGTTCTTCAAACTCTCCCCTGAACTTTGCTCCCGCAACCAGTGCTCCCAGATCAAGGGCAAGCAGCTTCTTAGATTTGAGCATCTCCGGCACATCCCCGGAGACAATTCTTCTGGCAAGTCCTTCTGCTATCGCAGTCTTACCTACCCCGGGTTCACCGATGAGCACCGGATTGTTCTTAGTTCTTCTGGACAGCACCTGCATGACCCGTCTGATTTCCTCGTCACGACCGATCACTGGATCCAGCTGTTCCCGTTTCGCCATATCAGTGAGGTCCCTGCAGTATTTCTCCAGTGCCTGGTATTTCCCTTCGGGATTCTGGTCGGTCACCCGTTCATTTCCCCTGATGGACTGCAGGGCCTTCAGTACACTGTCACGAGTAACCCCATAGGGTTTGAGCAGACCGGTGCCTGAAGCAGCCAGAACTGCATGTTCCGTGCTCACAAACTCATCCCTGAGCTGTTTTGCTTCCGCTTCCGCCTTCTGGACCAGCTGCTGCAGCCCCGATGAAATTCCGGGCTGTGAAGCTCCCCCGTAGGCCTTCGGTTTTGCCCCCACAGCCTGTTTCAGGTCCTGGACAATTCTCTCCCGGGGAACTCCTATGCGCTCAAGCAGCGGGGAAGCCACACCGTCACTCTGCTCAACCAGAGCAAGCATGAGATGTTCGGGATCTATTGTGCTGTTGTTATATTCCTCTGCAAGAGAAACTGACTCCTGAAGAGCCTCCTGCAGCTTTACTGTCATTTTTTCTATTCTCATGGTGTCCCTCTTCTTCCTATTGATCCAATCAGTTTCCTGCATCATACTGAAACCTGCGATGATGCCCATTGATGTGCCAAGTATCTTCAACCTTGACCGCTTTCTGCTGACCTTTCTCCTTGCAGCAGTGCCGGCACTCATTCTGCTGCTCTATTTCTATCGTCAGGACCGCCGAAAACCGGAACCTGGCCGGATGATTCTCTATTCACTGTTCCTCGGCGTCCTTTCAACTGTTCCTGCCCTTGTTGCAGGATTCATTGCAGACCCGCTGTTCAGGATGTTCTCATACCCCGTCTATATCTTTCTGACCGCCTTTGTCACCTCAGCCCTCATTGAAGAAAGCTCCAAACTCTTTGTGGTTTTTCGCTTTCTTGTCCCAAAGAAGGATTTCGATGAAGTCGCCGACGGTATTGTATATACCATAGGGGCCAGTATGGGTTTTGCCATTCTTGAAAATATCCTATACAGCGTTGACAATCCCCTCTCCCTGATGCTGCTCCGGGGCTTCACTGCAGTTCCTCTCCATGCCATCGCTTCAGGCATCATGGGATACTATATCGGACGCTCCAAGTTCGAACATCCTTCAATCCGCTTCAAAGGCCTTTTCTTTGCTGTTCTGGTCCACGGAACCTATAACTTCCTGCTGTTCACTGCTTCAATCTACAGTCTTCTGATCATTCCCCTTCTCATCTATTCCTGGAAACGCTTGAAAAAACTTGCTTCCCTGGCCCTTTTAGAGGACCGCTTCTTTGGAAGATCATAAACAAACCATCTTTTCTTCAATTGCCTTTCATGATACTGTTACCTTACTGACTCTGCATCGTTTTAGCAGATAAATACTGATGAACAAGGAACACAGCAGCATGGCATTCCATACAGCCCGACCATGGGTCATCCCTTCTCTAATTATCACGGCAGTTATCATGATGATGAGCATGTCCTGCATGGTACATGAAGAATTCACCATCTACGTAGATGACAGCGGGTTTTCAACCTTTGAGGTAATCATCCAGGAATTCTTCCTGGAGGTCCTGGATGACTATTCAGAATTCCTCCCCGAAGAGGAGGCTGACCTCTCCCGTCTTGATGCCCAGCGCCTTGAGTCGGAACTGCTTTCCTCGGAATATATCTACAAGGCTGAAGTCAGGGAAGCTTCTGAAACCTATTTTGAAGGTGAATTCCACTTCACCGACGCCCGGTACATTCTGAGGACCGCAGAGGAGAAACAGCGGGAAATAGATGTTTTTACCTATGATGCTTCAGGCAGGACTCAGCAGGTAACCATACATATAGATATTGACAACTATTCCCAGCTCGAAGAACTCGTTCCGATTCTCAAAGACCCGTCCTTCTCTACATTCGGTCCTGAAGAAAACAGGGATGTCACCAAGGAGGAGTATCTGGAAATGGTCAGCTACATGCTTGGTGAAGAGGGCCCGGGAGCTATTGAAGAGTCGGAAATCCGAATCGTTATCCATACCACCCGTCCTATTATCAGGCAGAACGGAGGAAGAATCGTAACTCCCCGGCAGGCGGTGTTCACCATTCCGCTGATTGATTTTCTCCTTCTCCATGATCCTCTGATCTTTTCAGTAACCTGGTAAATGAAGGGCTGCCTTTCGGCAGCCCCTGGTATTTACGAAAGCTTAATGGCAATCTTCTTCGGCTGTCTCTCCGGACTCTTGGGGATAGCAAGGTTCAGAACTCCGTTCTTGAATTCACCCTTAATCTTGTCAACATCCACTCCTTCGGGGAGATTGAAACTCCTCTTAAAGGTGCAGCTCTGCCGCTCCCTGAGCAGGTATCCCTGGTCCTGTTCCTCACGCTTATCTTCTCTGCAGCTTTCAATGTAAAGCACATTGTTGTCCACATTCACATTGACATCCTTTTCGGTAAAACCGGGCATATCAGCTTCAAGTACAAACTTATCTTTTTCTTCCCGGATATCTACGCTTGGATACCGTGCAGCGGTCCTGGACGGAACATCTTTGAAGAAATTTTCAAAGAACTGATCGAAGTCATCAAAAAGACTGATACTGTTGGGCTTTCTTGTTACTAATCCTTTCATATTGCACCTCCGCAATCTATTATTTTGCTTTTTTATCTTACATTTACTATATAGCAATCACCATGCCAATTTTTTTATTTTTTATATTATATATATTTATAGATATTTCATATCTAGCAAACCAACCCCAATGTGTCATATTGATATAGTGAGTCATAACAACCTTTTCATTGAGTCATATTGACACATTCTTGATTTAGTAAATCAAATAAACTGATTCAGATTGACTCAGCTAGATTTTTCCACCAACCCTCTTGACTATTCACAGCATTTTCTATACGTTTGTAAAGGTCGACGCAGGGTAGAGCAGTTGGCAGCTCGTCGGGCTCATAACCCGGAGGTCGCAGGTTCGAGTCCTGCCCCTGCTAAACAAGAAGCCATCAGAGGAGTCTGGTGGCTTTTATACTTCATAGAGACTTTTTCTGCTCGTACCGGTACCGATGAGCAGCTACAACCTATTTATCTGTTCTTCCAAATCATGCAAGATATCGAAAATTTCGGTTATTGTCGGCTTATATCCGAATATCATCTCCTGCATTGCCCGATAATCCTTTATCACTGAATTTATTATCTCTTTTGAAGGGATCAATTTCAGAGAGCCAGGAACAGCTGTTTCATAATGGGCCCATCCTACCGGATAGAATTTCTTTTTGAAGTCAACAACATCCTTAAGCAGTTCCAGGTCGGACAAGGCTTGTTCTCGGATTTCTGATGATGCAAGCATTGCCAAGTCATAATAATGCCTAGAATACCTTGAAGGTTGAAGTTTCCGCTCAGGACGATGAGCTTCCTGGTGAAGAATGGTCGCTTTCTCCCAAAATGTCCGTTTCCCTTCTATAGCTCTCACAGTAATTTCACCATGCTTGAATAGTCGGGGGAAATACTCCGCGACATAGGAGGTTATCAAAAATTCTCTGCTTGGCTGCCAGGAAGCTAACGGCCCAATTTCAAGACGAACCTCCGGACGAATATATGCATCTTCAAATGTTATTGGATATGATATATTCACACAATGAGGATCTTTCTGGTCTATTTCAACCTGACAAAGCGGAGCACATAACACTTCCAGTTCAGGTAAAAGCTGAGAAACGATGTACTCTTGAGCAAGTTCATTAATCTGCTTATTGAATTTATCTTGTTTGTTCTTTGATCTTCCGAGATTGGGATTTTCACAAGAGACAAGATTCCAGTTAAGTACCAAATCAATGTCTTCAGAAAATCGCTCAATAACATTATAGACCTTTGAAAGGCTCGTGCCTCCCTTAAACAGCAATTTGCTTCTGAGCTTCTCTGACATAAATATTTTATCCAGAACAAAACAAACCCAGAAATCTTTTTCAACTATTGCGGGAGTCGCTCCCATCTGAGCAGCAGTCTCCGAAAAAACCTGATTCCTTTCCTCCTGCGATAAACGAGCGACATTATTCATGATGCGATCCTTTGAGAATTTCCTCTATCGCCATATATATCCAGACACTTACCTTCTGGACATCTTTCAAGATCTTTCCAGGAGGGACATCGCCTATCTGATCAGATATCTTACTGATAACATCCGGGGTGACATGATCCTTCCCCAAAGCCCGAAGAGCCTGTACAAGCAATCTGCTCTCACGCAGTTCCAGTCCTGTTTCTTTTATAGCCTGATGTTTAAATTCTAATGACTGGTTCCCTATGTTATACGTACGGCTCGGCCCGTCAGAAACATAGAGATGACGAGCAGAAACTTGAGTGGATAATCCCAGATAGTTTAATGCGGTGTTCCCTGAAGGTTGGATACGCCAATTGAATTTCCTGGCATATGCATAAGCAACCTGCTCAATATCAGGAC
>PWNW01000057.1 GCA_003557605.1 Spirochaetaceae bacterium | reverse complement strand
GGCTTGAGAGGGCCAGGCAGGACAGATCGGAACTCTCATATGCGTTAATCCGTGAAGATCCTTCACTGTGGCAGCAGGAAACCCCAACGGTCCGAAACGGCCGCATTGTGCTTCCGGTGAAGTCATCGCTGAAGTCCAAGGTTCCGGGATTCGTTCATGGAATTTCTGCATCAGGAAACACCATGTATCTGGAGCCCCATGCCCTTGCAGAAAGCAACAATCAGGTGATCATACAGGAACAGAAAATCCAGGCAGAAGTACTTGCGGTGCTTCGTGAACTGAGCTCACTGGTGCGGGGAAGCTTAGATGCTGTGCACCAGGCCATGGACGCTGCAGGAAGACTTGACTATCTGCTTGCCAAGGCCCGTTACAGCATGGTGCATGACTGTGAAGTTCCCAATATTGGAGAGGGACATGAGTTTTCTCTAATCCAGGCCCGTCATCCTCTTCTGGGAAGACATGCCGTTCCCATCCATGCGGAGATCCCTCCGGACACTCGAGCGGTAATTATAACCGGACCGAATGCGGGAGGGAAAACCGTAACGGTGAAGACCATGGGACTGCTGTCCCTGATGGTTCAGCACGGGATCCCTGTTCCGGCTTCATCGCAGAGCACAATTCCGCTCTTTTCCTCCATCCATGCTGATATCGGGGATGATCAGTCCATTGCAGAATCCCTTTCAACATTCTCTGCCCATATGAAGAAAATTGCCGATATGCTGCGCCTCACCGATGAGCATTCTCTGGTGATTCTTGATGAGCTTGCATCGGGAACTGACACCTTTGAAGGTTCAGCTCTAGCCAAAGCAGTGGTTGAGTACTGTCTCAACAAGGGATGCCTCACCTTGGTCACAAGCCATCATATGTCCCTGAAACAGTTTGCCTATACAGACAGCAGGGTGATCAATGCGAGCATGGAATTTGACGAAACCCGCAAGGTACCAACCTATCGGATCCTGTTTGGTTCTCCAGGCAGCAGCTATGCAGTTGAGACAGCACAGCGCATGGGAATTCCGGAAGAAATTATTGTGTCCGCTCGAAAATATCTTTCAGACCAGAGCGACAAGACAACCCGGATGATACACAGCTTGGAAAAACAGGAACTTGAACTGCACATGAAGCTCAGAAGCCTTGAGTCTGCCAGACAGGAACTGGAGCAGAAGCGCCGGGAAACGGACCTGAAGATGCTTCAAATCAAGCAGCAGGAACTGATGTTCAGAAAAAAGGATCTTTCCTTTATCAACTCGTTTATGGAAACATCACGAAGTGAGCTTGAAAACCTGATCAGATCGCTTCGGGAAGGTGAGCTGACTAGAGAGAAACTGAAGAAGGTAAAGGATTTTCAGGACCGTCTTGCCCAGGAGCAGAGGTCCCTCAAGGAAACTGTTGAGCACCAGGCACAGGAAATCTCCGGTAGAAGGGGATATCACTTCTCTCCAGGCATGTCCGTGCTGGCAGGTAAGGGCAGGACGCGGGGGATAATTCGAAGAAAGGGGAAAAAACCGGGATTCTGGTTCGTTGAGATGGGCAGTTTACGGATGGACATCCATGAAAATGACCTGGTTCCTATTGAATTTGATGACGATACATTTTATGATGCAGGACGAACGGTGGAAATCCGGTATGAAAGACAGGGCGCATTACCAAGATTTGAGCTTGACCTCAGGGGAATGACCCTTGAGCAGGCCGCAGCTGAGCTAGAGCAGCAGATTGACAGAGCTGTACTGCATGGAGTGGGCCGGTTCGGCATCATACATGGAAAGGGAGAAGGCATTCTGCAACGGGGTATTCAGGAAATCCTTTCTCACCATGTTTCGGTGAAACAGTTCTTTTTTGCACCTCCGGAACAGGGCGGATTCGGCAAGACCATCGTTGAATTAAAGACCTAAACGTACAAGCGAGGCAGCCATGGAAGTGCATGTTCAGGAATTAATTGACTCAATCAAAAAGGACGGTGTTCAGGCAGCGGAACATGAAGCAGCCGAAATCGTATCTGCCGCAGAAAAGCAGGCAAAGCGCATTGTGCAGGAAGCTGAGCAGAAAGCTGACAGGATCATGAAGGATACTGAATCGGCTCAGAAACGGCGTGAAGAGAGCGCCAGAGCTGCTATGAATCAGGCTGGAAGAGACCTGCTGCTTTCTGTAGAGAAGAAGCTGGTCGGGATGGCTGAAGAGCTTCTTTCGGAAAAAATCAGCGATTCACTGAAGGGGAGCACCTTGGAGAAGATGCTGATTGAGACTGCCAAGCAGGACCTGGGTTCATCGGGTTCGGATATTGAGATTCCTGAAAAACTGTTTAAGTCACTTTCCAAGGAACTGCTTGGGGAGCTGAAGAAGAAACTGGCAAAGGGTGTTGATATCAAGCCGGTGAAACATATTGATTCCGGTTTCCGTATTTCTGAAAAGAAGGGGACCGGGTATGTAAGCTTTACCGCAGAGGACCTTGCTTCACTGCTCAGTGCGTATCTGTCTCCTGAACTGCAGAAGATTATTCACGAATCAGCTCAGTCTTCCTCATAAGGAGCACCCTGTGGCGAGATACTATTTTACGGTTTCTTCACTGCCGGAGCTGCAGCTGTTCAGTCCTCCTCCTCTGACTGTTGAAGAGTTCTTTTCTCACTGTACAACCGAAGTGTCACATGTGCATACCGCTGTTCTCAAGGCAATAGCCGAGGGCAGTGAGGACATTTCCCATCCTGTACTTGACACATGGAACCAGTATGCCGACGACCTGAATCATGAGTTAGCGTATCAGCGGGCAGAACGGCTGGACAGACCCCATGAACCCACAAGGCATGGAGGAAGGGATATCCGCGAAGCTGCAAGACATCTTCTGGCAGTATCTTCCCCCCTTGAGGCGGAAAAGGAGCTTCTTTCGGTGCAGTGGGACCTGGCTGAGTCGCTTGAACCTGGACATCTGTTTGATGAGACGAAACTGATTCTGTATCTGCTGAAGCTTCGCATCCTTCACAGATATGCACAGTTTGAACAGCAGGCGGGAAAAGATCAGTTCAAATCAGTTTTTTCCCATGTACAGTCACGGATAGAGGAATTGTAGACTCGAGAGAATTATTCTGGAGAGAAAAAACATATGGATAAAGCAGCAGGAAAGGTAATCGGTATTACGGGAAACATGGTGACTGTCGAGGTTGACGGGACCATCGCGATGAACGAAGTCGGGTATGTTATTGTAGGTGATACCAGACTGAAGTCTGAGATCATCAGGATCAGCGGAACAACTGCTGAGCTGCAGGTCTTTGAGATGACCCAGGGAGTTTCTGTCGGAGATTCGGTTGAATTTACCGGTGAGATGCTCAGCGTCACCCTCGGTCCGGGGCTTCTCGGACAGGTGTATGACGGCCTGCAGAATCCCCTTCCTGAACTGGCGGAGCAGTGCGGATTCTTTCTTCAGCGGGGTATCTACCTTGATGCCCTTGACGGAACGAAGAAATGGAAGTTTTCACCAGCGGTGAAGAAAGGAGACTCCGTAAGGGTATCCGATGCCGTCGGCACGGTAAAGGAAGGAATTTTTGATCACCGTATTATGGTTCCCTTTTATCTTCCCGAAGATGAGTATACTGTTTCGTCCATTACTGAAGAAGGTTCCTTTACCATTTCTGAAACAGTCTGCACCATTTCAAATACAAAAGGCAGGACCTATGATCTTTCCATGAGTTTTGAGTGGCCGGTAAAGCGGGCAGTGAAAACCTATGCTGAACGGCTGAAGCCCGATAAACCGATGATCACCAAAGTTCGTCTTATTGATACCCTTCTTCCGGTAGCCCGAGGAGGTACATACTGCATACCAGGACCATTTGGTGCAGGCAAGACGGTGCTGCAGCAGATAACCAGCCGCCATGCTGAGGTTGATATTGTTATTATTGCCGCCTGCGGTGAACGTGCAGGAGAAGTTGTTGAGACTTTGAAGGAATTCCCCGAACTTACCGACCCGAGAACAGGTAAATCATTGATGGAACGTACCATCATCATCTGCAATACCAGTTCCATGCCCGTAGCAGCCAGGGAAGCTTCAGTATACACCGCCGTGACCCTGGCTGAGTATTACCGCCAGATGGGGCTTCATGTACTGCTTCTTGCGGACTCCACATCACGGTGGGCGCAGGCGATGCGTGAGATGTCCGGAAGACTTGAGGAAATCCCTGGAGAAGAGGCTTTCCCGGCCTATCTTGAATCGGTGATTGCCAGTTTTTATGAACGTGCAGGTGTGGTGAGACTCAATGACGGCAGCCTTGGTTCAGTAACCATCGGAGGCACCGTAAGCCCTGCGGGAGGAAACTTTGAGGAACCGGTTACCCAGGCTACTTTGAAAGTTGTAGGAGCATTCCACGGTCTTTCCCGTGAACGCTCCGATGCTCGAAAATACCCGGCCATACATCCTTTAGAGAGCTGGTCTAAGTATGAAGGAGTGATTGAAAAGCCGAAGGTGGCTTATGTAACCGATCTTCTGTTCCGGGGAGAGGAAGTTAATCAGATGATGAAGGTGGTGGGAGAAGAGGGAACCAGTAACGAAGACTATGTGATTTACCTGAAATCAGATTTTATTGATTCCGTCTATCTGCAGCAGAACTCCTTTGATCCTGTAGACGGAGCTGTATCCATTGAGCGTCAGCAGTATGTATTTGACCGGCTCTTCAAAATTGCCGCTTCAGAGTTTGAAGTGGAAAGCAAGGAAGATGCCAGGCATTTCTTTAATCAGCTGCGGCAGCTTTACATTGACTGGAACGGGGCTGCCTGGGATTCCGACTCCTTCCAGGAAATTGAGCAGAGTATTGAAGAGAAATTCAAGCAGAAGTGGATATCCTATGATTCCCACATCAAGTCACTGAGAACAGAAGCGTAAGGCAGGTTGAGCTATGCGGAAAGTATATACACGAATCGAGTCAATTTCCGGAAACGTTATTACCGTCCGGGCCGAGGGAATCAAGAACGGAGATCTAGCCGTAGTGAATTCAGTATACGGAAGCTCCCTTGCAAATGTCATTAGGCTGAAGCATGATCAAGTTTCCCTTCAGGTATTTGCCGGAGCACGGGGAGTTTCCACGGGTGATGAGGTGAGATTCCTGGGAAAGCCGATGCAGGTTTCCTTCAGCGACAATCTCCTGGGAAGAATTTTCGACGGAAGCGGACGGCCCCGTGACAACGGACCGGAGCTGAAGGAAAACATGATCGACATCGGAGGACCTTCGGTGAATCCTGCTAAGCGCATCATCCCGAAAAACATGATCCGCACCGGTATTCCTATGATCGATGTCTTCAACTCTCTTGTGGAGTCCCAGAAACTGCCGATCTTCTCCGTATCAGGGGAACCCTATAACCCCCTACTTGCACGGATTGCCCTGCAGGCTGAAGTTGATCTGATCATTCTCGGAGGAATCGGACTGAAGTATGATGATTATCTCTATTTCCGGGAAACTCTTGAGGAGGGCGGTGCTATGAGCAGGACGATCTTCTTCGTCCATACCGCCTCCGATCCGACGGTTGAGGGCTTGCTTGTACCTGATGTATCACTTGCAGTGGCTGAGCAGTTTGCCCTGCAGGGAAAAAAGGTGCTGGTGCTTCTGACGGATATGACCAACTTTGCTGATGCCATGAAGGAGATTGCCATAACCATGGAGCAGGTTCCTTCAAACCGGGGATATCCCGGAGACCTGTACAGTCAGCTGGCTTCACGGTATGAAAAGGCTGTTGATTTTGATGAGGCAGGTTCGGTAACGATTCTGGCGGTTACTACCATGCCGGGAGATGATGTGACCCATCCGGTGCCGGACAATACGGGGTATATTACCGAAGGGCAGTACTATCTGAAAAACGGACGGATTGAACCCTTTGGATCTCTTTCTCGACTTAAGCAGCAGGTGAACGACAAGACCCGTGATGACCACCGTGCTTTGATGGACGGCATGATCAAGCTGTATGCTTCATATAAGGAATCCCTTGAGAAAAAGTCCATGGGGTTTAGAATGTCCGACTGGGATAAGAAACTTCTTTCCTACGGAGAGCTCTTTGAAGAGAAGATGATGGATCTGTCTGTGAACATTCCCTTGGAGCAGGCCCTTGATCTGGGATGGGAAATACTGTCTCAGTGCTTTGAGAAGGATGAGACGGGCTTACGAAGCGGACTGGTGAATAAACACTGGCCTGAGGATGCTGCATATGGCAAAGATACGGCTGACGAAAAATGAGCTGAAGAAGCAGAAGGATGAGCTGAAACGGTTCAAACGCTATCTTCCAACCCTGCAGTTAAAGAAGCAGCAGCTGCAGATGGTGATACGTAAAGTTGAACAGGACATGAGAAAGCTCATGCATGAGCAGAAACAGCTGCGGGAACGCTTGGAAGAGTGGATCGCTGTATTCGGGGAAAACCGCACCTTTCCGAAGAAGGGAAAAGTTGAGGACCTGATTGTCATCTCAAATGTTGACCGTGAACGGGGAAATATAGCAGGTGTGTCAATTCCTGTGTTTTCAGGTATAACATTTAAAGATGTTGAATACGATCTGCTGGAATACCCGATGTGGGTTGACCGGGCGCTGGAGATTCTGAAGCAGCTTGCTGAATATGATGCGAAGATCTCCATACTTGAACAGCAAATTGCACTGCTCCAGCGTGAGCTTCGCACCACCAGTCAGCGGGTAAACCTGTTTGAGAAGGTGAAAATTCCAGAAGCCCAGAGGAACATCAGGATGATCCAGATTTATCTCGGTGATCAGCAGACCGCTGAAGTAGTCCGCGGCAAGATAGCCAAAAATAAACTTGTAAAGGTGTCATAGCCATGATTGTACGTATGAAGAAGGTACATATTTGCATCAGGGACAAGGACCGAGATGCTGCCCTGAAGACCCTCAGAAACCTTGGTCTGATGCATATCATGACCCCAAAGAAGGAATCGGAGCAGACGGCTCTGCTGCTGGAGAAGATCCACCGGTACGATCGGGTAAGAACAATACTTGAAAATGCCGCACCCCATCACGGTTCGGATGAATCTGTACCTGTGTACCAGAGCCTTGAGGAACTGACTGACCGGATCATTGAGCTTGATGACGAGATATCGGACCTGCATGACCGGCTGAGAGCTCTGGGGGCCATGGAACGGTTTTTTGAACAGTGGGGGGATTTTAATCCCAAGGATGTACAGAATCTCTCCGACTCCGGCCTGTTTATAAGCTTTGCCAAGGTGAAGGAGGATTCGCTTCTCCATGACCTTCATTATATTACGTTGAAGAAGGAAAAGACACACCGCCGCATCATGGTGGTGCAGAGAGACAGGAAGCAGGATCTCCCCTTTGAACATACTGCTTTACCTGAACTTGGCTTAAGGGATATTAAAGAAGAGCGGAAGTTAATTGATCAGAAGATATCCATCATACATCACCATTTCCATACCGCTGCTGATGCAGCAGAACTGCTGAAGAAGAGCGTGCTGGAGATGACTGCTGACCTTGAATTTGAGGAAGTGAAAAACGGTCTTGAGGAAGCAGGAAGCATCAGGTGGTTTACAGGATTTATTCCTGAAGATGAAACTCCACGAATCACAGAAGCTGCCCGAAAGCATGCTTGGGCTCTGATAATCAATGATCCCTCACCGGAGGAACCGGTGCCCACAAAAATGAAAAACCGTCCCTTTGTCCGGCTCATAGAACCAATTTTTTCCGTGCTGGGAACAGTTCCCGGATACCGGGAATACGACATAAGCGGACTGTTTCTGATATTTTTCGCTGTTTTTGTACCGATGATCATCGGAGATGCCGGGTACGGAGTGCTGTTCCTTGCCGGTGCAGTGCTGCTTCACAGAAGAGCAGGGAAGGTAACCAGGCTTGCTGGCCTGATCTATCTGCTCAGCGGGACCACGATCCTCTGGGGAGCATTGACAGGTACCTGGTTTGGAAGCGAAACCATTGCATCATGGGGAGTATTCCAGGCCTTGATGGTCCCTGGGCTTGCCTCCTTTCCGTCTGTTGCAGGCGTGGAGACTTATATTACCCAGCGCAATGTCATGTACCTCTGCTTTATCATTGGGACCGTGCAGCTCAGCATTGCCTGTCTGATGAATTTCAAACGGGACTTTCCGATGCTTTCATCCTATTCCCACATCGGCTGGCTTGTAATGATCATCGGCCTCTATTTCCTGGTACTGAATCTGGTGCTCGGTTTTGATCTTCCTGTATGGTCAGTCGCAGCTGTTGCTGTCGGATTTGTGCTGATTATTCTTTTCAATGCCCAGCAGGAGGATACGAGCTTCCTCAAGGGACTTCTTCGTGGGGTCGGAGGACTGTTCACTACGTTTCTCGATTCTATCAGCACATTCTCCAACATCATTTCATATAT
This sequence comes from Spirochaetaceae bacterium, assembly GCA_003557605.1. Lineage (GTDB taxonomy): Bacteria > Spirochaetota > Spirochaetia > PWKH01 > PWKH01 > PWKH01. The sequence goes on along the minus strand of PWNW01000057.1, from coordinate 18,782 downwards.
CAGACTGTTTGCTGTTGGAATGGCTTCTGTAGCCATCTCTTCGAGCTTTAACTCCATGGCTCAGCCGCTGTTCAGCGGGGTTCTGATTCCAGCAGCCCTACTGGTGCTGCTCATTGGACATGGACTGAATATTGTAATGGCCCTGCTGTCGGTGTTTGTGCACGGCATCAGACTGAATATGCTTGAATTTTCCGGACAGCTCGGTATGGAGTGGACGGGGTTTTCATACGCTCCCTTTCGGGAGCAGGATATTTCTGATAACACATAGAAACTGCATAAGGAGAAGAATATGAACATTGGTTTATTAGGACCCGCAGCAGCCCTCTGTTTTGCGGCTATGGGATCGGCCTTCGGTTCAGGAATTGCCGCACAGTCGGCGGTTGGCGCCTGGAAGAAGCGATTTCTCAATGATTCCACAGCACCCTTCATGATGGTGGCATTTTCCGGTGCTCCCCTGACTCAGACAATCTACGGATATCTGCTGATGAATTTCATCCGCACCGCTGCTGAGAACGGAGTTGACAGCATGGTGCTTCTCGGAGCAGGACTGTTCGGGGGTCTTGCCATGGGAGCTTCAGCACTGATGCAGGGAAAAACTGCAGCTGCGGCCTCCGATGCACTTGGCGCAACGGGAAAAGGTACGGCAAACTATTTTATTGTAATCGGTATTGTTGAGACCGTAGCACTGTTTGTCATGGTCTTCCTGATGCTGACTCTTCAGTAGTGAACAACTGTTGATGTGATCGGCAAAAGGTTGTATCTTTACGATACGGCCTTTTTTGTGTGAGGATGTATGACCGCTCCGAGAAGAAAAACCCGTACGGTGCAGGCAGGGGATCTGTACTTCGGTTCTGAATATCCCGTCTCAGTTCAGACCATGTGGCCCGAATCATTCGGGCCCGGTGAACTGTCTCATGTGTACAGACGGATGCGCATCCTCAAGGAGTACGGATGCGGTCTGATCAGGTTCACCATTGCCGGTGATGACGACATTCCACTGCTGAGCCGTATTGTTCAGCAGCAGATCATGCCTGTTTCAGCTGATGTGCACTACAACTACCGGTATGCCCTGCAGGCTTTAGAGGCAGGTGCAGCTAAGGTGAGGATCAATCCCGGCACCATCGGGGCTATGTGGAAAACACGGGAGATCATTCATGCAGCTTCAGATTCAGGAGCTGCGGTTCGCCTGGGACTTAACGGCGGTTCCCTGCCCAGGGAATTCAAGGACTCCGATCCGGCGGATGGAATGCTTCAGGCAGCTGAACAGTACATCAATGTCTTTGAGCAGGAGGGGTTTTCAAACCTAGTAGTGTCCTTAAAGAGTTCCGATGTCGGAAGCACCCTGGAGGCAAACAGGAAATTTTCCGCACAGTTCGATTATCCCCTGCATATCGGTGTCACTGAAGCCGGGCCGTTGATACCCTCGGTAGTAAAAAGCACCTATGCGCTGGCTGGACTTCTTGAACAGGGAATTGGAGACACCATTCGTGTTTCCATATCTGACTCCATGGAAAAGGAGATCATCACCGCAAAGGAGATATTGAAGCTTCTGGGCCTTGCACCTTCAGGGGTGACTATCATTTCATGCCCGAAGTGCGGGAGAGCATCATTTGACACCCATCGGTTTTTAGCTAAGATTGAGCAGCGTCTGTACCGCATGAAGTCTTCGATTACCGTCGCCTGCATGGGGTGCGCAGTAAACGGCATTGACGAAGCCCGGCATGCTGATCTGGGAATAACCGGGGTAGGGAATAAGGTATTTCTTTTTCGACACGGAGAGATTATCAGAGAAGCAGATCCGTCGGAAGCTGAAGATGCCTTTCTTCAGGAACTTGATGCATATGAGTAAAAAGCTGATCATCCAAGGAGCCAGGGAGCACAACCTGAAGAATATTAACCTTCAGCTGGACCGGGACTCACTGATTGTAATATCAGGTATCAGCGGTTCGGGGAAGTCATCTCTTGCATTTGACACCATTTTTGCTGAAGGGCAAAGACGGTATGTTGAATCTCTTTCGGCATATGCAAGACAGTTTCTCGGAAGAATTGAAAAGCCCGACGTGGACTACATTGAAGGACTCTCTCCGGCAATTTCCATTGAACAGAAAACGACCCACAGAAATCCAAGATCAACGGTTGGAACTGTAACCGAAATTTATGATTACTACCGTCTTCTCTGGGCCAGAATCGGCCATCCCCACTGTCCTGAATGCGGAAAAGAAATTCGGGAGCAGTCTGTTGACCAGATCATTGAGCAGATATTTTCGATGGGTGAGGGCACAAGGATTATGATTCTTGCACCCCTTGTGAGGGGCAGGAAAGGGGAGCATAAGCAGGTGTTTGACCTTGCCAAGCGTTCAGGATTTGTCCGGGTACGGGTCAACGGTGAGCTGAGAAACCTGGATGAGCAGATTGTCCTTGACAAGCAGTACAAGCATACTGTGGAAATTGTTGTAGACAGGATCGTGCTTTCTGAAAGCGTCAGGAAGCGTTTGGCAGACTCTTTGGAAACAGCACTTGAGGTGACTGACGGAATTGCTGCGGTGCTTTCAGTCCAGGATGAATCCATGACTGTGTTTTCAGAAAAAAATTCATGTGCAGAATGCGGTATCAGCATTCCTGAACTTCAGCCGAGAATGTTCTCCTTCAACAATCCCTACGGTGCTTGTCCTGAATGTCACGGGATCGGAACCAAGACTGAGTTTGATCCCGATCTTATCATTCCTGACAGGAAGAAGTCCTTCAATCAAGGCGCTGTGGCTACTGCAAATCCTGAAGCCGCCTGGCATAAGAGCATTTTTTCCGCCATTGCATCACGGTACGGATTCACCCTGGACACTCCCTTTGAGGAAATCCCTGATGAAGTGTTTTCCAAAATCCTCAACGGCAGCGGCGACACTATTCATGTACAGTATGTAAAGGAACAGAACCGGGGGTATTATGAATATGACACGGTCTACAAAGGCATCATCCAAGATCTGAGACGAAGATACTATGAAACTTCATCCATGGGCATACGTCAGTGGCTGGAAAAATTCATGACCAACCGTCCTTGTGAAGCCTGCGGGGGCACCAGGCTGCGAAAGGAAAGCCTTGGGGTGCTTGTGGGGGAGTCCAGTATTCACCAGGCCTCCTCGCTCTCTGTTGAGGCCTCTCTCACATTCTTTACTGCATTGAAGATTACCGAAACTGAAGAAAAAATTTCACGGCAGATACTCAAGGAGATAACCAGCCGCCTGACATTTCTGCAGAATGTGGGGCTGTCATACCTCACTCTGGACAGAATAGCATCAACCCTTTCAGGCGGTGAGGCCCAGAGAATCAGGCTTGCCACACAGATCGGGTCATCCCTCACCGGGGTGCTCTATGTGCTTGATGAACCCTCCATAGGGCTCCACCAGCGTGACAACAATAAGCTGCTCGATACCCTGAAGCGTCTCCGTGACCTCGGAAACACGCTGATTGTGGTGGAGCATGATGAGGCGACCTTGCTTGCCGCAGACTACATTGTTGATCTTGGTCCCGGTGCCGGGGAACATGGGGGATATATTACTGCTGAAGGGACCCCTGAGGAGATTACTGCAAATCCTTCCAGCTTAACAGGGAATTATCTCAGCGGCAGAACTGTTATTCCCCTGCCTGAAAGCCGCCGGAACGGAAACGGTGCCTGTATTAAGGTGATTTCCGCTGCAGAACATAACCTCAAGTATATTGACGTCACCATTCCCCTTGGGGTATTTGCTGTCATAACAGGGGTATCTGGATCGGGAAAATCAACACTCCTGAATGAAATTATCTATCCTGCAGTACATAACCGCCTGAACCGCACGAGACTTCCGGTGGGCAGGCATGGGAGTATCGAAGGTATTGAGCACATTGATTCAATCGTCAACATTGATCAGGACCCCATTGGCAGAACTCCGCGATCAAATCCTGCAACCTACGTTGGTGCCTTTACTCCGATCCGTGATCTCTTTTCATCACTTCCGGATTCCAAGGCACGGGGTTACAAGCCTGGAAGGTTTTCCTTCAATGTCAAGGGGGGCAGGTGTGAGCACTGCCAGGGAGACGGAACACTGAAGATCGAGATGCATTTTCTTCCTGATGTATATGTTACCTGCGATGTCTGCAAGGGAAAACGCTTTAATAAGGAAACCTTAGAGATTCGTTACCGGGGAAAGAACATCCATGACGTTCTGGAGATGAGTGTTGAGGAAGCCCTTGAGTTCTTCTCTGCGATACCAGCGGTAAAGCGCAAGCTTTCAACCCTGCATTCCGTTGGACTGGGCTACATTAAGCTTGGCCAGTCAGCATTGACCCTTTCGGGAGGTGAAGCGCAGCGTGTAAAGCTTTCCCTGGAGCTTTCAAAGAGGAATACCGGGAAGACACTGTTCATACTTGATGAACCCACCACGGGACTCCACTTTGAGGATGTCAGAAAGCTTCTTGAAGTGCTTCAGCGGCTTGTATCCCTGGGCAATACGGTTACGGTAATCGAACATAACCTTGACATCATTAAGCATGCAGACTACATCATAGACCTTGGGCCTGAGGGAGGAGATTTGGGAGGTCAGGTACTGTTCCAGGGAACCCCTGAGGATATTTCCTCTTGCACGGAATCATATACGGGATATTATGTAAAAGATGTACTTCCGTAACCTCTTCATATGTCTGCTGCTTGTGTTCCTGGCGGTATTCCCTTCCGCAGGTGCCTATACCCGTTTTGAGGCGGAAACTGCATCCCTGGAGGAGCTGCTGATCATCGCAGAACAGCTGGGTATTGAACCGGTACGTGATGAAGCCCGTCTGCGAAGAATGATCTTTGACAAAGTTGATGATATTGCTCAAAGGGTCACAGCTTCTGAAGAGGACCAGGCGGTTGTGCTTCACCGTGCTGATCAGGCATTCACCCTCCGGGATGAAGAGAGAAGCATTATCATATTCAGAGGAAATGTAGACCTGCTTGTTGAGGGAGACCAGCCGATAGATCTTACCGCTGATTTGGTCATTATTGATGAGAAGCATCGCATGCTCTATGCCGCAGGAAATATTGATACCGTGCTTGAGCAGCTTATTCCCGCTGAGGCCCTCTATGCCGATGCGGTAATGTTCTCGCTTCAGGAGATTACCTCTGCGGTAAAAGGAAGCACCGCAGTGTTTTCCGATGACGAAGGCGGCAGGTTTTTCCTTACAGGGGAGAGAATTGTACTCAGGGACCAGGAAGACATTCTGATTGAGCGGGGCATGGTGAGCACCAGGGAGGATGATCCCTATTTCTCCGTCCGTGCTTCCCGTCTGAGACTTCTTCCCTCAGGGGACCTCACCCTTGCGGGGGCAACTCTGTACATCGGACGGATTCCTGTATTCTATCTTCCCTATCTGTATTATCCTTCAAGGACCTTTCTGTTTCACCCAGTGATCGGATATGACAGCGTGAGGGGTTTTTTCTCCCAGAACACTCTCTATCTCTCCGGATCTCCTGAACCGGAGCAGGAGGGCGAAGCAAGTATTTTCCAGTTCTTCCTTGACCAGGCTTCCCGTGAGACTGCCGGAGTGAAGGACCCTTTTTCCCGTACCTACAAAACCGGTGAGGGGGAAAAAACCGAAGGATTCCAGAGGATTATGGCTGATGTATACGGAGGAACTGAACCTGACCCTGCCGAGGTGTTTATGGGATATGAAGTATTCCAGCGTAATTTTATCGGATTGAACAGGTTCTCCTTCAAAAGCGGTCTCTCCTTCGGTCAGCAGCGTCAGGAATTTGAGATAGATCTCCCCTATGAGAATTTCGGAGGGTTTTTTGATCTCAGTTTTCAGTACGACCGAAACAACTTGAAGTTTTCCGTTGATCTTCCCTATGCGACGCAGCGTGAATTTACCCGTGATTTCATGAACCGTTTCGAATACTTTTCCTTAGATCACCTGACCAGGAGTGAAACTGACTGGCCCTCAGCATACCGCATCAGACAAAGCCTGGACTGGAAATTCAGCGGTTCTTACCGGATAACCAATTCACCAGGATCTCTTGTTGAGCTGTTCCAGATCAGGGACTTGTCTGCAGGCCTGAACTGGCGCATTGAGGATGTTCAGGGTAACAGGGTATTTAAACCGAACGTGCTTACTGCTCCCAGTATTTCATACCGAATCAACGGGACCCTGTTATCAGTAGAGTCTCAGCAGCCGCCTGCAGCTAAGCATGAGAAAATGCCTCCTCCATACAGCATATTTTCCATAATTGAAGATCCATACGGAAACGAAGAAGTGCAGGAAAAAATTTCTTTTGATCAGCCTTTGCAGCCTGACAGGACCGTTCCTGCTGCTGCTTCCAAACGGTATGTGCCAAATTCGGTGAAGTTTTCCTATACCTTTGATCATACTGCATCCATGAGCTTTCCAGTTTCTGAAGATGAAGCCGCTGAACAGGGGAGGCTCAGTTCAAGGATGAACCACGCTCTTACCGGAAAAGCTTTGTTTCTGGATAATTCTATCGATATTACTTCAGCTCTTAAGACCCGGGTTCACTACTTTGACCGTCCCTTCGGTGACAGGCAGGCAGCAGATTTCTCATCTTCCTACATCAATGTGCTGCATGATTTCAGGACCGTGCTTCCAACGCTGGGACTGACCTACCGGCTTAATTCAGAACTGTACTACAGCAGATTTCTCTATGATGATCCCGATGACATGAACATCCGTACACTGTCCTGGACCCCTGAGCAGATCAAAGATCATGATATTGCCTATAACTACACATGGAATATGCCCAGATATGACTCTTCTCTTGCTGCACGTCTTACCCTGGTGCTTCCACCGCTTGACCTTTCACTGTCACCTCGGCTCACATTCACAAGAAACTCCTGGACCCTTCAGGGTGAGACACGATACACCCTGGAAGACAACCGGGGTATCACCGCATCTTCGGGTATGCTGAGGTATCGGTATGACAGCGGCAACATATTTACCCAGAGAATCTCATTTAATCATGAAGAGGACAGCTGGAAGGGTGACTCTCAGCTTCAGACGAAGTTTTTTGGTCTTTCCTCAGACCACAGATTTCTTTTCGGCAGCGAATATCCCCATCACTTAATCGGTCCCTACACCATGAATCTCAAGTACAGCTCTGCATCACTGCGGGTTGTTCAGGACTGGGTTGATCAAGGAGCATCCTACGAAGTGACCAATGTACGGTTCAAGGTATCACAGCCATTTCCTGACATTACCTTGTGGAAAAACCGCATCAGGTTTATCTCATCAGCTGAAGCAGATCTCAGCATAGACAGGGTGCAGGACTTCAGCGACAATCTGAGTTTGTCCTTCACCCTTGGATTCAGGATTGAGGAGTTTCTTTCCCTTACCTTTACTTCAAGGTCATATCACAGGAATCCGGGAAAGTATATTGATGATCCCCTGTCCCTGTTTCCTGACATTATAGATTCCTTCAGGTTCGGGGACCTGCAGGCACGGAGAAGATCACCTTTTAACATTGATGCCTATGAATTGAAAGCAGTGCATTATATGCCGGACTGGGATCTCCATGCTTCGGTGAAAGGAACTGTAGAAATGGTCGGCGGATCATTGAATCTCGTGAACCGTCTTCAGGTCTATCTGCAGTGGAAGCATATACCGTTGCTTCAGTTTGAGGAGAGAACTGAATTCTAACAGCTTTACAGAGGGTTGACCTTTTATGATCTTCCCGGGAAAATGCTGAAATATCCAGGCTGAGGTGAACAGATTGCAGTTGGTAATTGAAGATATATCAGAACTCCGTGCGTTGTGCGGGCCCCATGATTCACATTTAAAGCTTATGTCAAGAATTCTCGGAACAGAGGTGTTCTCCCGAGGAAATGAACTGGTGCTTGTTGATGAAACTGATGAGCAGGAATCACGGTTTACCCAGATGATAGCCCATCTGCAGAAACTTCATCGGGGAGGAAGGTCCCTGGATAAATGGGTTATCCAGACCCTTGAGGATCTCACGGCTTCAAAAAGCAGTGATCAGATAGCATCATATCTGAATATTTCCATTCAAGTTCCTTCAGGACCTTCCATCTATCCGAAAAACGCCCACCAGAGCGAATATCTGATGGATATGAACAGAAAAGATATAGTTTTCGGTATAGGTCCTGCAGGGACCGGAAAGACATTCCTTGCCATTGCCATGGCGACTGAGCAGATACTGAATCATAAGAAACATAAGCTTATTCTCACAAGACCGGTTGTTGAAGCAGGGGAGAATCTCGGATTTCTTCCCGGTGACCTGTCCCAGAAAATCAGTCCATATCTCAGACCTCTTTATGATGCCTTGGAAATGATGATGCCTTTGAGCACCATTAGAAAGTTTGAGGAAAACGGAGTGATAGAAGTAGCTCCTTTGGCATATATGCGGGGCAGAAACCTGACAAACTGCTTCATCATCCTTGATGAGGCGCAGAATACCACGAAAGAACAGATGAAGATGTTTCTTACCCGTATGGGTGCCGGTTCACGTATGGTGGTGACTGGTGATGTAACCCAGATTGATCTGCCCAAGCGGATTGACTCGGGGCTTCGACATGTCATAGACGTGCTCCATGCAATACCCGAAATCGGGTTTTCCTTCTTTACCTCAAGGGATGTAATTCGGCATCCTCTGATCCAGAAAATTATTGATGCATATGAAACAGCAGAAACAAAGTAGGCACAGGCATACCGTCCGGCTGATTATTGCCTCCATCACATTCATCTGCGCTTTAGCGGCAGCCGGTCCAATTCTTCTGGAACGTCAGATTTCCCTAGGGGTACTTCAGATACCCCACGGACTGAAGGCCGGTGAAGCAGCTCCCCATGACATTTATGCCAGAAGAGATATTTTCTATATAGACAGCAGGGAAACGGAACTGAAGCGCCAGGAGGCCGCTGCTTCAGTGCAGCCCATGTTTCATGTATCCCAGGATGCGGTCTTCCGCATTATCAGCAGGCATGAAGCGCTGAGGGCTGCCTTGAAGGAAGGGCAGGACTTAGACCAGCTTATCGGGAATTTCAGTCTCCACCTTTCCCGAATACAGCTCTGGAGGCTTGCAGAACTTGAAGTACAGGACATTGCGCTGGTGATGCAGCTCAGCGACGAATACATCAGGTACATGCTCAGAGCAGGGGTTATCTCCGCTGAAAAGCTCAATGCCCTCGGGAGTCCCGATACGGTCAAGGTCCGGGGACTGGAGCGAAGTGAGCCGCAGAAGCTCATTGCCCGTGATGCTTCCCGGTTCATCACAACTGATGAAGTTCCCTTGGTCCTTGATTCACTGGTAAGACAATCGGGCATCCCTGCTGAACTGGTGCCTGCTGTGTTTGATGCAGCACAAGTGTTCCTGGAACCAAACATCCTCTATGATGATACTGCCACCAGGATGAGCATGGAGGAGGCGAGACAGCAGATACGTCCGGTCTCCCGGGTTATTGGGGAAGGGGAGATTGTTGTGAAGCAGGGTTTTCTTGTCACCCAGGAGGCCCTTGATCAGCTGCAGGCCATTGAACAGCAGCTCTATGCAAAGCCCCCGATGACCATCCTTTCCCAGAGCCTGTTTACGGTCATAATTTTCACCCTGTTTTTTATCAGCATCGTTCTGCTGCTGCCTGGAACCTACAGGAAATACCAGTACCTGAGCATGGTAATACTCTTCGTGTTTGCCTTTACGCTCTACACCATGGGAGCAACCTACTTCTTTTTTCGGACATTTACGGAAATCACCATTTTCTTCTATCCTGTTGCGCTGTTCTCCATGCTTGCGGTAACCTTGCTTGGAAACATGCAGATTGCCGTGCTCATTCCGGTGTTTCTCGCATCTTTGTACGGTACAATCCCTGGAAGCACCTTTTTTGACGTAATTTTCCTTACCATTATAGGCATTCTCGGCATTCTGTTTGTTCGAAAACCCAACCGAAGAATTGATTTGATCCTCGGAACCGGAAAGCTGATGATATCCTATCTCTGCATTGCCCTGATCTATATATTCCACCAGTCTATTCCCCTTTCCCAGTCAGCTGGGATTCTGGCCGCAGCAGCCCTGAATGCGGTTGCTACCGGCATCATGGTAATCATACTCATGCCTATATTTGAGCACTCCTTTAATCTTCCCACGGTGTTCCGCCTGCGGGAGCTTGCAGATACTGACAGTCCTGTGCTCAAACGGATGATCAATACCGCCCGGGGAACATACAGCCATTCAGTTTCAGTAGCTGAACTGGCGGAAGCAGCCAGCGATGCAGTGGGGGCAAACAAACTGCTTGCAAAGGTAGGGGCCCTGTACCATGATATTGGGAAGATTGACAATCCCGAATATTTTATTGAAAATCAGACGGGAATCAACAAGCATGACATGCTTAAACCAAGCCTTTCAGCTGCAGTGATTAAGGCGCATGTAAAAATCGGCATTGAAAAAGCAAAGCAGATAAAGCTTCCCCGGGAGGTGGTAGATGTTATTGCCCAGCATCATGGAAGCGATGTGATTAACTACTTCTATATGGAGGCGATAAAAGCGTCAGCAAAGGGTGAGATAATCAATGAGAAGGATTTTTCCTATCACGGAACTCCTCCTACTACCAAGGAGGCTGCTCTGGTGATGCTGGCTGACAGCGTTGATGCTGCAGTGAGGACCTTGAAGCAGACCACCTCTCCAAAGATTGAAAAACTGATATGGAGCATTATTACACAAAAAATTGAACGGAGGCAGCTCAGCGCGTGCGACATGTCGATGAAGGACCTTGAGGAGGTGAAAAACCGGTTTCTTGTGATCCTCACCGGAAGGTTTCACACCCGGATTCCCTATCCTGATTCAGTCAAAGGAAAAACGTAATGGAAGATCCTATCGAAGTGCTTGTTGAAACTGATATGTCCGCCCACCAGTACATGCCGGAACTTGCAGAGCACTGCATTGCATGGTTTCTTGAGCAGCTGCAGATCAAAGGAGCGTCAATTACCCTCCGTTTTGCATGTCAGGATGCCATGGAGGAACTAAATTTTGTATACCGGAATAAAAAGAGCTCAACGGACGTGCTTTCATTTCCCCAGTTTGACAGCCTTTCAGAGATTCAGCAGCTGGTTTCAGAATCTGTACCAGTGCATCTGGGAGATCTGGTAGTTTCTCCCTCTGACGTTCTTGAAAACTGCAGAGAATTTGATGTACCGGCTTTTGAGGAATTACCTAGATTAATCATCCATGGTATGCTTCACTGTATAGGAGAAACCCATGCATCCTACCGGCCGGATGATCCAATGCTTCAACGGCAGGAAGCACTGCTGAAGCAGTTTCTGGACGCAAGGAGAGTTATACAAAAATGAAATCTTTTTTCAGGAAGCTGTTCAGTGCTTCGGACGAAGATTCGGAGTTTGACAGTCTCAGCTACGAACGAAAAGATATGATCAAGGGCATCGTGGAACTTTCCGATACGTCGGTAAAGGAAATTGTGGTTCCCAGAATAGATGTGGTGTTTATTTCCTACGACACATCACATGAGGAGCTGCTGAACATCATCGTCACCCATGGATATTCGCGGTATCCGGTCTACAAAGAGACCATAGACAACGTAATCGGTATTCTTTATGTGAAGGACCTGTTTTCCTATGTGAAGAATAAAAGCACCATTGTGCTTGAGCAGATTATCAGGAAGCCTTTCTTCGTACCGGAGAGCAAGCGTCTTGATGCGCTGCTGCGGGAGTTCAAGCGGAGAAAAGTTCATATTGCCATTGTGGTGGATGAATATGGCGGAGTGTCGGGAATCCTCTGTCTGGAAGATATTATCGAAGAGATCGTCGGCGATATACAGGATGAGTTTGATGATGAGAAAGAGGAGATCATCAAGATCGGGGAGAACATGTACCTCTGCGATGCCCGGACAGAAATTGAGGACGTCAATGAAGCTGCGGGAATACACCTTCCCGAGGAGCCCTTTGAAACCCTGGGGGGATTTGTGTTTGATCTCTTTGGAAAAATCCCGGTCACCTATGAAAAGACAACCTATGAAAACATAGACATTATTGTACAGGATATTGACGGACATAAAATTAATTCAGTGAAATTGATTATCCATGATCCTTCGGTGTGAATTGACATGGATGCCCCAAATTCTATATAGTATAAATCATTAAAGAATCCATCCATAGATAATGACCTGGAGGTTACATGAGAATAGCAATTAATGGTTTTGGAAGAATCGGCAGAAACGTTTTCAAGATCGCTTTTGAGCGTGATGATATGGAAGTGGTGGCGATCAATGACCTCACTGATCCGAAGACTCTTGCACATCTGCTTAAGTATGACTCCACCTACGGAGTATACGGAAAGAGCGTTGAGGTGAAGGACGATGCAATTGTTGTCGACGGAAAGGAAATTAAGATTCTTGCAGTTATGAACCCCGCATCCCTTCCCTGGAAGGAACTGAAGGTGGATGTAGTAATTGAGTCAACCGGCGTGTTTGCTGTTGCAGAAGGCCCCAAGGGCGGATACAAGGACCATATCAAGGCAGGGGCAAAGAAGGTAATCCTCACTGTTCCTTCCAAAGACAAGATTGATCAGACCATCGTGCTCGGCGTCAATGACGACGAACTTGATGTAAACCTGGAAGCCTTTTCCAATGCTTCCTGCACCACTAACTGTCTTGCTCCGGTAGCAAAGGTGCTTCATGACAGTTTCGGTATTGTTAAGGGTCTGATGACTACCGTTCATGCATACACCAATGATCAAGTAATTCTTGATCTTCCCCATAAGGACCTTAGAAGGGCACGCTCCGCTGCTCTTTCCATTATTCCCACCACCACCGGTGCTGCAAAAGCCGTAGGACTGGTTATCCCTGAACTCAACGGAAAGCTTAACGGTATGGCTATGAGAGTTCCTACCCCTACCGGTTCTGTTGTTGACCTGGTAGTTGAGCTTGAAAAGGACTGCAGCGTTGAAGAACTGAATGCAGCTGTTAAGGCAGCAGCTGACGGGCCGATGAACGGTATCCTCGAATATACCGAGGACCCGATTGTTTCATCAGATGTACGGGGCAACACCAGTTCATCAGTGTTTGATGCAAAGTGCACTATGAAGCTCGGAGAGAAGTTTTTTAAGGTAATTTCCTGGTATGACAATGAAATGGGATATTCTGCCCGTGTTGTCGACCTGGCAAAGAAACTTTCATAAGTAAACAAAAAACCGCGAGGAAACCTATGGGACTGCGTACAATCAGAGATATTGACCTTACCGGAAAACGGGTTCTCATGCGGGTAGATTTTAACGTCCCCCTCAAAGAGGGGGTCGTTACTGATGCCACCCGCATTGAGACAGCTCTCCCGACTGTGAAGTATATTCTTGAGCAAAACGGCACCTCCCTGGTAGTTATGTCCCATCTTGGACGTCCGAAGGGAGTAAAGAATCAGGCATTCAGCCTTGCTCCGGTTGCCCGGAAGTTCAGTGAACTTCTTGGGCGGGAAGTGATCATGGCACCAGACTGCGTTGGAAAAGAGACTGAACAGCTGGCTGCAGATTTGAAGCCGGGACAGGTCCTTCTGCTTGAAAATGTTCGTTTCTATAAGGAAGAGACGGAGAACAATGCTGAATTTGCTGAAAAGCTTTCCCGCCTTGGTGATGTCTATGTGAATGATGCATTCGGCAGCGCCCATAGGGCGCATGCTTCTACGGAAGGTATTGCATCATATCTTCCCTCTGCGGCTGGTCTGCTGATCGAAAAGGAAGTTTCCTTTTTCGGAACCCTGCTTACCAATCCGGAAAAGCCCTTTGTCGCTGTGATTGGAGGCGCCAAGGTATCATCCAAGATAGGGGTGCTTGAATCGCTGCTGGACACATGTGATGTTATTGTTATCGGCGGAGCTATGGCATACACATTTCTGAAGCTGCAGGGACGCAGCATTGGAAAATCCATGTTTGAGGAAGAGTACAGCTCCACAGCAGAGAGTTTTCTCAGCAAGGCGAAGGAGCGGAGCGTGAAGATTCTGCTTCCCCTTGACCATATTGCCGCAGCGGAATTTTCTGAGTCTGCAGAACCCGTGCCTGTTGATTCAGTTGATATTCCCGACGATTTGATTGGCCTTGACATCGGAGAGAAAACCCTTGCTGAAATTGAGACTGTTCTCTCCAGTGCAGCATCTATTGTCTGGAACGGACCGATGGGTGTGTTTGAAATTGAGCAGTTTTCCCAGGGTACCCTGAAGGTTGCACAGATGATCGCATCCTCCAAGGGCACCACTGTTGTCGGCGGAGGAGATTCGGTAGCAGCGGTTAACAAGTTCGGTCTTGCCGACCGTGTCAGCCATGTCTCAACCGGAGGCGGGGCTTCACTGGAGTTTCTGGAGGGAAAGGTTCTTCCTGGAATCGCTGTATTGGAAACGAAGGAGTAACACGTAAGGATATGAGAGAGTATTATATTGCCGGTAACTGGAAAATGAACAATACTGCTTCACAGGCTCGTGAATTTGCTGAAGCATTAGTGGATGAGCTGAAGGATGCTTCAGCAAAGATGATGATAGCCCCCCCGTTTACGGCTCTTGAGAGCGTATCGTCAATTGTACGGGGCACTAACATCGTGCTGGGGGCTCAGAATATGTCCCACAAGGAGTATGGAGCATATACTGGAGATATTTCCCCAGAGATGCTGCTTGACCTAGATGTTGCTGCTGTGATTCTTGGTCATTCTGAACGAAGGATTGTGTTTGGTGAAACTGATGAACTGATCAATGAAAAAATTAAGCTTGCACTTTCCAAGGGACTTGAGGTAGTCTTCTGTATCGGAGAGACGTTGGATGAGCGGGAAGCAGGGAAGGTGGAATCTGTTGTCCGTACCCAGGTAACCAAGGGGCTTTCCGGTGTTGACGAAGGCAGCCTGAAGCATGTTACCATAGCCTATGAACCGGTATGGGCGATAGGTACCGGCAGGACCGCAACCCCTGAGGATGCCAACAATGTCCATCAGTTTGTCCGCTCCCTGATAAAGGAGCTCTACAGTGCTGATGCGTCTGATCGTATGGTGATTCAGTACGGAGGTTCTGTGAAGCCTGACAATGTGAAGGAACTGCTTGACCAGAGCGATATTGACGGCGCACTTGTCGGCGGAGCATCATTGGACCTGGAATCTTTCAGGGCAATTGCGCTTTGTAAAAATTAATTTTCTGGAGTGAGATAATGGGTGTTTTTGGTATTATATTACTGGTGATTTTTGTTATAGTTGCATTGATTCTGATTTTCCTGGTGGTTATCCAGAATGAGAACACCCAGGGTCTTGGAGGCATTTTCGGCGGTTCCAGTGATACCACTTTCGGAGCCAGATCTGGAAATATTCTGACAAAGATTACCTATGGAACGGCGGGGGCATTTCTTCTGCTGACGTTTCTTCTTGCATTTATCAGCAGGACCCCTGAGAACGACGGTCTGCTCAGCGGTGCAGGGCCTGGCCAGGAAGGACAGGAGTGGTGGACAACCATGCCTGAAGATGACACGGAGGATCAGGATTCTGAAGATACAGAATAACAGACCAGTAACCGGCTGTGCATGAGATAAAACGGACCGCTCGATTTTACCGGCGGTCCTTTTTCCATGCAGGCGAATGGAGTGAATCATGAAAGTTGCAGTAGTGTTCTACGCTCAGAAGCAGCAGGAAAAGCTGAGAGAGATCTCTCAGGCGCTTTCCCGGGGAATATCAGCCCAGGGACACGAAGTCGACGTTATTGACGCGAGGAACGAGAGTAATAAAAAACTGAGTTTCTATGAATATATTGCCCTCGGCACTGAGCAGATGAACTTTTTCGGCGGGAAAATACCCCCCGGACTGCTTTCATATCTTCGGCAGGCTGGAACGGTATCTGGAAAGCGGTGCTATGCTTTTGTAATTAAATCTGGTCTTCGTCCATTGAAGACTCTTACAGCACTGATGAAGCAAATGGAGTCCGAGGGAATGTTTCTCAAAGTTTCTGATATTGTCACAAAACCTACGGATGCTCAGGAAATCGGAAAACGGCTTCATATAAAACGAAGCTGACGGGTTTTCAACTAAAAAAATCATGAGTATATTTAGCATATGGATGGTGCATACACTATGAAACGAAGTTTTACTTATATTCTTGCAGCGCTTTTTATATTTTCAGCGGCTTCATTACATTCCGATGATCTGATGCTTCAGCCCGCTGCAGTAGTCAATCTTGTACGTCCCCAGATGATCAGCATGCAGAAGCTTGATCAGGCTTTTGAAGAATACCGGGCCAATCAGCAGCGGCAGAATTTGCCGGTAACTGAGACTAAAAATACCCTGCTGCAGATACTTATTGAAAATGAGCTTCTCCTGCAGGGAGCGCGGAGACATGGGGTTACGGTAACCGATCAGGAAATACAGGCAGCGGTGAATGAGCAGAGAAATTCGGTTGCTCAGCAGCTTGGACAGAGTATTACGGACCAGCAGTTCGTACAGATTCTCAACGATTATTTCGGCAAGACTCTTGAAGGATTCAGGCAGGAGATCAGAGATAAACTGCTGGTTGAGAAGTATGTACGTTCTGCAAAACGGAATATTATTGAGAACGTATCAGCTCCTACGCAGCAGGAAGTCCAAACTGTGTACCGGCAGAATGCAACTGAATTTATCAATCCTGAGTTTGCCCATATGCGGCATATTTTTGTGGACAACAGAAACAAGAGCGACCAGGAAGCTCTTGAAAAAATCAACCGGGCACTTAGGCGTCTCAATACCGGCGAACGGTCCTTTTCTGACCTGGTTCTGGAAGTATCAGAAGACGAGAGTACAAAGTTTTCCGGAGGCGAACTCGGCTGGCTTGCCATAAACGACACTCAGCGCAAGCAGATTCTGGGTGCAAATTTCTTTGACAAGGTCTTTGATCTTTCAACTGGTGAGACCTCCGGCGTGATACAGTCAAATGCTGGGTATCATATTGTTGAGATGATTGAGCACCGCAATGCAAAGGTTCTTGGTCTGCAGGATCCGATAAACCCTGTAACGAGAACAACGGTATATCAGTACATCAGCAACCAGATATTTGTACAGAAGCAGGCTGCTGCTTTTAATCAGGCAATTGATGAACTCGTTGATGCTCTCCGCAAGGAAGCAGACATACGAATACTTTTGTAAAACACGGTACGTGATGAAAAAAAACCGCCATGGCTCCCGAATTCTAGCTGTGCAGGGACTCTACATGTTTTCACAGCATCCGTCCTGCACCAGGGAGCATTTGCTTCAGTTCCCTTGGCTCAATGATTCTGAACGTGAAGGGCACAGCCAGACGACATTTGATTATGCCAGTCTGCTCATACAGGGAACTCTGGATGAACTGGAGGAAATTGACCGCACCATATCATCGCTTCTGATTAACTGGGATATTTCAAGACTTTCAGCGGCAGACCTTGCAATTCTCAGAATAAGCATGTACGCCCTGAAGTTTCAAAAAGATATCTCCTTCAAAATTGTCATACATGAAGCAATTCTGCTCTGCCAGGAGCTATCCGGTCCGAAAGCATATTCTTTTATTAACGGAATTCTTGATGCATATGTAAAACAGGGTATAATAGATCATGATACGCTTGAAGACAAAACACGATCTTGACGGAATTCGTTCATCCTGCAGGCTCTTAGCGCAGCTTCATAAACTTCTTGCATCCTATGTGAAGCCCGGCCTTACCACTGGCGCAGTTGACCTGTTCATCCATGATTTTATACAGGATCATAACGCAATTCCAGCCTTTCTCGGATATATGGGATTTCCTGCATCATCATGCATTTCCCTGAATGAACAGATAATTCACGGCATACCCGGAAAGCGGGTGATCCTTGATGCTGACATTGTCAGTATTGACATCGGCATCAATCTGAATGGCTACTTCAGTGATGCAGCCCAGACTCTCTGCATGCCGGAAACACCCTCTGAAGTGAAGAAAATGGTAGACGTTACCCGGGAGAGTTTATATCTTGGTTTACAGGAAGCTGTTCCCGGTAAGCGGGTTAGTCATATCGGCAAAGCTGTTTCACGGTATGTTGAGCAGTTCGGGTACAGTGTAGTGAAGGAATACTGCGGGCATGGTGTAGGGTTTTCACAGCATGAGGATCCCCAGGTTCCTAATTACCCGAGCGCTTCTGCAAACCAGAGATTGAGGAACGGGATGGTGATTGCAATTGAACCCATGGTAAACATGGGAAAAGATGCAATCAAGCATCTAGATGACAAATGGACAGTGGTTACCGCCGATACCATGCCTTCAGCGCACTGGGAGCATACAGTAGCTGTTGTTGACAACAGTGTAGAAATCCTTACCAAGTGGTAGGAGGTGCGTAAATATGACGGAATATTCAGCTAAGAAACGGTTACGGACTGTTCGAATTGTTAACTTTATTCTCATTGGAGTAATTGCAGGATTTATTATCAGTGCATTTATATTCAATCCATTTTCTCCCCAGCCTGCAGAAGCCGGCCCGTCTGCGGTGCTTGCTGCTTCTCAGACCCCTGAACAGCAGCGCAGCGTTCCCCTGTATCAGGACCAGTCACCGACCCCACGGGGTGAAGAATCACTGGATTATGCAAGGGCCTTAGAGCATTCATTCAACCAGGTTGTAGAAAAGGTTTTGCCTTCGGTGGTTGAACTGAGAATCACTGAACGGGTCACCCAGAGGCTTCCCCAGTCCTTTGATTTTTTCCCCTGGTTCTTCGGAACACCTCGGGACCAGTTTGAAGAGCGTGAATTTGAGACAAATTCCCTCGGGTCCGGTTTTGTCTTCATGCATGACCCTGATGACAATACCTATTATGTGCT
>PWNW01000364.1 GCA_003557605.1 Spirochaetaceae bacterium | reverse complement strand
TCAATCCCTTACCTAAATCATACTGGTGATGTTGATTAAAGTCAACTTCGAATTCCGGATTCTCAAGACAAACTCATCTAAGTTAATAAAGAAATGCCGCAGTATGCAAAAGCGTTTATTACATAGTTTCACAGTCCCCTCTGCTATCTTAGCACCTTTTTCAGCCCGGTCAATAAAAAACCCGTATGCGGCTGAAGTATACTTCAAGGACACAGGTAATTATGGCATGGGGAGAGAAGTACATGCCATGTACTGAGTCCTAATAATTCAAAATCCCCCGCTGATGTGATCACATCGGTGTTTTTTCCCTATCATGGGGGTAATGGATTGTTCAGACTATTTAAAGGGGTCCCAGCGTCCGGTCAGTCCCTCATAGCCGGCGGGAAACCGCTCCTGAAACAACTGGTAATAGTACAGCTCCTTCGGCGAGTTCAGCTTTATGCCCTTTCTGGTTACGGGATTCTTGTCAAAGTCGCTTTGACTGACGTGCTTCTCCACTGCCTGGTCCATCATGGAATCAACACCGACTCCACGGGCAAACCGAAGCTTCGGCCGGTCGGCAATTTCCTGGGGCAGCATGTCACGGAAGGCCTCCCGGAGAATCCATTTTTCGATAGGACGGCCGTCCTGCTCCTTCACCTTCAGCTCCATGGGCACGGCATTTGCAGCCGCCACCACCCCCGGATTAATAAACGGAGCATGGTATTCAACCCCGTTGGCCATCCAGGCACGGTCAAGACGGCGCAGGGCGGTGTTGTAGGCAACTTCCAGCAGTCTCCTGCCGATGCGCTCCTTCTCCTCAGGATCATCAATATCCTGCAGTTCCCGGAAGTATCCTCCGAACAGCTCATCGGCACCCTCCCCTACCAGGACTGAATTCATGTGCTTTGCAGCAAGCCGGGACGTGTAGTAGTTGGCTATGTATCCGGAGATGCAGTCCTCGTCAAAGGATTCAAGGTGGTACACCGCTTCGGGAATGATCTGCTCAATATCTTTCTGGGTAATGCCGTAGATGTGATGCTCAACTCCGAAGCGCTCTGCCATCAGCTTGGCGTAGTGCAGGTCCTCACCGGGGTTTTCCGCAACGGTGGTGCTGAAGGCCTTCAGGCTGCTGTCATACTGACTGGCCACTGCGAGAATGATGGAACTGTCCAGTCCCCCGCTGAGTGCAACACCCTGGACATCGCCGTGGGCTATCGCCTGCTCCACCGCTTCAATCACCATATCTCTGACTGCCTTGACTGCTTCTTCGACGCTGCTGCAGTCTGGGAGATTTTTCTCTTTAGCCTGGGGGAAACTTTTTCTGCCGTCCTTTGTACTGTAGCAGCATCCGGGTTCAAGCTCCTCAACTGATTCTGCGTGCCTGGTCAGGGATTTTCCCTCTGAAGCAAAAAGCAGATCATCCCCTTCAGCATGATACACAACCGGGCGGGCCCCCACGTGATCCCGAAAAATCACGCATTCCTGATCATCAACTACCGCTCCGGAAAAGCTTCCCTGAAGCAGAGAGAAGGCATCTTTCCCGTGCTGGGAATACAGAGCCTTCACATAGTCTGCATCGGACACTTCATGCTTTTTTGCATCCTCCCGAACGAGAAATCCGTCCATCAGTACCAGCGGCCGTTCTCCGCTGCTGAAGCCGATGCTTTTCTGAGAGGCCGAATAGTTCCCGACATATCCTACCGCACCAAGGGAGGTTCTGCGCACAAGTGTGTCATCGTTTCCCCGATGCCGAATTTTCTTCAGCATTTTTCCTAGGTCTTTTCCTGTTGTCTCTTTTCTAATAATTCCTGCCATTCCGGCCATATATATCCTCCAATTCGCCTATTCGTACAAGCCAAGATTTCTGTGAATTTCCAATGTGGGTTTTGACCGATTGAGAGTGTAAAAATGTATCCCGTCAACATCATGCGCCAGAAGGTCAAACACCTGCTGTGTTGCCCACTGGATGCCGACGTTTTTAACTAGGGAATCTCCCTCCGCCCAGTCGATGCCATGCAGCAGCTTTGCCGGGAACCTGGTCCCTGGTGACAACTCAGCCATCTTTTCCATACCGCCTTTTGAAGTAATGGGCATGATTCCGGCAAGGACAGGTATGCTGATCCCCAGCATTCTGCATCGCTCCACAAAATCATAAAATTCATAGTTGTCAAAAAACATCTGCGTCACCAGCCACTCAACCCCGCTGTCCACTTTCTCCTTCAGCAAGTCCATTTCCCGAAGCCTGTTGGGGGTCTCCTTATGCCCTTCAGGATAGCAGGCTGCTCCCACACAGATGTGCGGGAACTCCTTCTTTATGAATTTGATAAGATCAAGAGCATAGGGAAATTCAGCATCTTCAAACACGCCGGCATCTTCTCCCTTCGGCGGATCACCCCGAAGTGCAAGCATATTGGTAATCCCCTCATCCGCATATTCCCCAATAATCCGGTACATTTCATCCCTGCCGCAGCCGACACACACCATATGGGGGACCACCGTCAGGTCGGTGGTCTTTTTGATCCGAAGCACCAGGTCATGGGTGAACTTCCGTGTGGTCCCCCCTGCACCATAGGTTACGCTGACAAAGGACGGATTCAGCGGAGCCAGGTTTTCAATGGATCGGTAGAGCGTCTCTGCAGCTTTTTCAGTTTTCGGGGGAAAGAATTCAAAACTGATTGACGGGGATGTATCCCGGTTAATCATCCTTCCCACGCTGCTGCCTGCTGCCTGTGTTTTCACGACGGACTGATGATCACTCATATATTTCTCCTCCTTCAGGAGCATATGATGCAAGTCTCTTTCTCACCTTCTCCAGGTCCAGTTCAGCTGGTATAGACTCCCCGGTATACAGATATCCTTCGCGGAGTCCCTTCCGGGCCCCCTTCATGAATATGCTGCTCCCTGATTCACGGGCAACTGCCTTTTCAATGGATTCAATCTGCTTATTCATATACGCTTCATCATAGGGCTCTTTGGCCGTCTCCACATGGGCAATTCGTGACCGCATCTCCTGCTCTGAGGGCTCATCCAGGGAGGTTCCGAAATAGGAAAAAGCGCGCTGCACCGACGCTAATACGGTATCACCAATGCTGCGCTGGGGGGAAGCGGTCAGTTCTTCCTTTACAATCCTCAATGCTGCATCATCAATTACATACTGATATGGAGAAACCGACATCACCTGCTGCAGCATCCCCAGGGCGCTGTTTATATAGTGGGCACCAGAGGCCGCCATGACACTCCAGCTGAGAATCTTTTCTGAGAGTCCCTGGGCATTCGGCACCCCCTGGTCTGAAACCCCGGCAGTCCCGCAGCAGGGGATGCCGTACCAGCGGCTTATCTGGGCAGCTATGGCCACCCTTCGGATGCTTTCAGGCTGACACCACCGGGGAGAGCCGTCGGTATAGAGGTCCGAAGTAATCGGAATACCCCGGTAGAGCACCTTCGCACCCGGCCTGATGGTGTTAGCCAGCACAATTCCGAAGAGAAGCTCAGCATTCAGCTGGATAAGTTCCCCCACCTCTGAAAAGGGTGCGGTGCTTCCTGCCTGGGGACAGCTTGAAAGAGCCGCAGGCAGACCCTTCTCCACCAGAGCCAGCAGTTTGTCCCCCGCAGAGGTGTCCATGGAAAGAGGGCTTGCCACAAGGCAGACAATGAAGGAGAGATACGACTGATCCCCGATTACCTCAATGATCCCGTCCAGATTTTTTGTATGTACCAAATTGGCGAGGTTCATAGGTTTAGTGCAGTGAGCACGAAACAGTTTCGCCTTTTCAATATCCATCTGCTCTTCCGGGACGTCGCATTCAACCGGGCGAGTGACAAAATCTGCCTGGTCAAGCTGATCGCAGAGGGTGAGAATCTGTCTGAGGTCCCCGGTCACCGCAGGTCTTTTTTCCCAGCCGTCTGCGGTCCGGTGCACCACATAGAGCGCCTGTCCCCCTGTTCCGAAACGTACCTCGTCTGCAGCTGCATCCACGGTGAAGCGTTTATTCGGGTCCGGTGCGTTGAAATCAATCACCTTTGCCGTATCGGAGAGGGCTTTGTCAACAAGATGTTCGGGAATACACATTCTGCTTCCCCTGGAATGCGCACCGCTGTCTGCCAGCAGCCGTGCAATACGCTCGTGGGTCACCTTCACTCCAATCTGAGAGAGCAGCCTGCAGGAACCCTGATGAACAGCCTTCAGCTCCTCGGGGGTGAGCCATGGTATTCTCTGGTCCTTTAAAAGTCTCATGATACGTCCCGTGTCTCCTCAATCTTCTCAATAGTATCCATGGCATCCCGGCAGTGCTTGTCTGCTCCAATTTTCCTGGCGAACTCCTCTGATGTGGGAGCTCCTCCTATGAAAATCTTTACACCATTGAAACCCGCTTCCCGAATTTTCTTCACCACATGCTCCATTTCAATCATGGTGGTGGTAAGCAGGGCTGAAAGACCGACATAGTCAGGCTGGTATTCCCTGACTGCAGCAACAATATCATCGGCGGGAACATCAATTCCCAGATCCTTCACCTGATACCCTGCGCCTTTGAGCATGGTGATGACAATATTCTTTCCGATATCATGGAGATCGCCCTTTACTGTAGCGATGAGGAACTTTCCCTTGCCGGTGCCGCTTCCTGCAGCAAGTTTCGGTTCAAGGATTTCCATTGCCTCACCGACGCATTCAGCACTTGCCAGCATGTCCGGAAGCAGGTATTCCCCTGATTCAAATTTAACCCCGACCTGATCCATGGCTTCATTGAAAACTGTCAATATGTCCTGGGGATCAATTCCCTCTTCAAGGGCAGTTTCCACCAGTTCCATGGTACCCGGGGTCCCTTCCATCATCCCGTCATACCCCTCATCATCCGAATCAATATGTCCCATAATAATCGAATGCTCCAAATCTCTTACGGTTTCTTTTCTGCTCACAACGAGCCTCCTTTCCATGTTTCAATTGGTAATAATCCCGGTATCTGTCCACGGACCTGCCGGATTACTGCTTCTGACAGCCCTTCGGCTTCCTGTGCAAGGTATGAATCCAGCTTCTGCTGGGCCATGGCAAATACCCGGTCTTCTTCATCTTCCGATACAAACTCATAGGGATGTGAAACCCGGTTTCTCCGAAGCTGCTTTCGTATTCCCCTGACAAACATTCCTGAACCGGCAGCGGCAGTCTGTATTTCCTGTACAGCCGCATCCACCCCTTCTTCATCGAAGTCAGCAGTCCGTAGAATATCTTTTGCTAGTCTCACGGATGCATTGTCGAGCACTGCCTGAAGGGGGGAAAATATATTGGTCCCCGCCAGCAGGCCGAAGGCGTAATGAATATACTGCGCTCCTGCGGAGGCTGTCCCGAGATAGGAATAGAGCTTTTCAGCCATTGCCTGCATTCCCGGCCGCTTAGCGTCCCCCACCCCCGCTGAGGAGTAGCAGGGAATACCGTACCAGCGAGCCATCTGCGCGCAGTCCATAGCATACCTGACAAACTCAGGAGCTCCGTAACAGTCATGGAGCGTGTCAAGACGGGCCCGTACAGGCACTGATCCGTAGAGCACCGGAGCACCGGGGCCTGCAAGCTGCGCCAGTACTATCCCTGCCAGTATCTCCGCATTAATCTGGGCAGTAATCCCCTCTTCCTGTATCGGAGCGGTTGACCCTCCCTGGGGTGACGAAGAGATTACCATCGGCACCTTCTGCCGGGCGATAGAAATAACCTTTTCAGAGCTGTCAGCCACCATGGAAAGGGGACTCTTGATTGGACAGACAATGAAGGATATGGGCAGATGCTCCTGGCCGCCGCCGATCAGCCGTGCCATGCGGATCACCGCAGGCAGTGCCTCCGGATCAGTCAGTCCGCCCTGGACATGCTTCGAGGTGTGCAGCAGGGAGGCGAAAAAAACGTTCACGTCCTTGTTCTCCGGGGTAACCGATTCATCCCGGATGTTCACATTACGAATAAAAAAGTCCACCTGGTCCAGCTGCTGCATCAGGTGAGCAGATTCGCACAATGCCTTGATCGACCCGGGTTCTTCAGTGAACACGGGATACTGTATGGTGTGTCCGCCTTCAGCGCTGAATTTCTTCAGCTGGGACCGGAGATACACGTTGGCCTCCGACCCTGTCCCGAAATAGACCGAGGGCGAACTGGCATCCAGCAGAAGGGTGTTCTTCGGATCCCTAGCACCCAGGACCACTCTGGAGGGGACCAGCTTAAGAATTTCCTCAACCAGCTGGGTCGGGAAGTATACCTGCCAGTGTGTCCGGCTCTCTTTTTTGGTTTCTTCTACCCGGCACCCCCCGGCACGGTATACCTCCGAAGCTGTTCTTCCTGCGCAGCTGATGCCGGTTTCTGCAAGCAGCTTCATCGAAGCCCGATGCACCGTTTCTATCTGACTGGAAGAAAACCGTTCTACCGGTTTCACCTTCAGCGGTTCTCTATATTCCATTGCATCATCACTCATGATTTCTTGTTCTCCTCATCAAACAGTCCCTGCCTCAGCGAACGAGAAAACTTTCTGCAGAATCGGTCCCTGCCTCCGAGCAGGTCACCTGTTACAATCGCTCTTCGGATGCTTTTTCTCGAAGGGTCGCAGATTGCTGAATCAAGACCGAAACAGGCTGCAGTCGTCAGGAATGAGCCGTTCACCAGCGCCCGTTTCTTCAGGCCGTGGGAGACGTTTGACAGCCCCAGGGTGGTGTTCGCCTTGGGAAACCGCTCCTTGATCTTCGCAATCGTCCGGAATGTCACCATCGCCTGGGTATGGTCGGTTGAAATCGGCAGAACCAGGGGATCAAAGAAGACCTTTTCTTCTCCCAGTCCCCGGAAACCGCATTCCTGCATGATGGTCTCACAGATGGCAAGCCGTTTTTCCACCGTGGCGGGAATCCCGTCGGAATCCATTGCCAGTGCAATAAGAGGGACCTGGAAGGATGCTGCCAGGTCTATGATTTCCAGTTCCGCAGCAGAAAGCTCGCCGTTGATTGAGTTGAGCATCCAAGGCCTGCGGTTTTCCAGGTGTTCTGCGGCACTGCTGAGAATCTCGGGACTCGCTGCATCAAGCACAAGATGCTTATCGGTGCAGGCAAGGGCAATATCGATCAGCCAGCGCAGGTCATCCTGTTCCTGTTGAACGGTTCCTGATCCGGTCCCTGCATTCAAGTCAATAAAATCGGCACCATATCTATCCTGCAGCGTAATCTCGCTGATGATTACGTCCCGGTTCTTCTGCTCAACGGCTGATTTTATCATCTTCCGAGTTGCATTTACCCGTTCGCCAATAATGATCATGATCCGACTCCTTCCAGTGCCTCATATCCGTTGTTCAGTTCAGCATATTTCTTCGGGGTTTCACTAAGAATACGCTTTACCGTTTCGTGGGCACGCTCGGCTGCGGTGTCAGCACCCTCATCAATCCACTGCCTGCGCTGCCTCCGGTCACTGATGACCGGCTGAAAGTGCTCACTGCGCATGTATTTCCGGGTGCTGCGCGAAGTCACGAAATTTCCTCCGGGACCTGCCTTCCTGATATCGGCAAGGCAAAGGGTGTTGTCATCAACAGTGATTCCCCTGACAGCCCGCCTGACCATGCCGAGGATCTCATTGTCCAGCACTAATTTCTCCAGACTTACCGTCAGCGCGAACTCCATCAGCCCCGCAGCATCATGGATAAAGTCAGATCCTGCCAAGGCTACCAGCAGATTGGTAATTGCCGACTCATAGCCGCACTGGGTATCCAGGGTCTTTGAGTCGCTGATCCCTGCGGTTGCATAATAGGGAATCCCGTAATAATGGGTCATCTGCGCCGCAGCTGCATTGATCATACCGCTTTCCACCGGCGCTCCCAGGTAGGTCATCTTCTTCATGTCCATGGTGGAAGCAACGCTGCCGTACATGACCGGAGTGCCCGGATTGACCAGCTGGGTCAGCATCACATTGATCAGGGCATCGCAATTCTGGATCACCAGTGATCCAGCCAGGGACATCGGGGCAGTAGCTCCGGAGAGCGGTTCTGCCGGCACGGCCAGAGGAATTCCCTCCCTGGCTGCCTGGATCATGTAGGAGCCGTACTTGCTGTCCATTCTCAGAGGACTGATCCCGCAGGTGATCAGGGATATAAAGGGACGCTCCCGCAGGGCCTCTGGAGATCCTGCCAGCTGCTCCGCGGTTCTGATCACGTCGTGGATTCCCCGGGAGGTAAACACACCGCCCATAATGTGCTTGCTGGTATAGGTCAGCCCGGCGGTAAACCGGC
>PWNW01000183.1 GCA_003557605.1 Spirochaetaceae bacterium | reverse complement strand
GTCATCGGGCGCTCACAGTGATTCAGAAGCACCCCGACAGCCCCTGCTGCCTGAACAGCCTCAGGGAGCACATCTGCCATACCTCTTCCCGGACGGAGGGTATCCATATAGGGAGCAAAGACAAATAACCGTTCGGTCTGTTCGGCAATCCGTCTGATTTCCGTATAGGGAGCTATAAATATTGCATCTACATCATATTTGATCGCCGCAGCATCTACTGCTTTTGCGTATGCAAGCACTTCATCGCCGTAGATATAGTTTTTCACACTGGTTTCAAAGAACGGGGGTTTTGGTAAGGTTTTCATCGCATCCTCCTTAGGAAGTTCATGGGGCTTTTCTAGATAGTATAGCTGGTTTGAACGTTTTGCAATATATTAATGGTTAATATGTAATAAATTTGCAAAAATACGTCATCAAAAGTTGATATTATGACTATAATTCGTTTTTCATTGCCCTTTGAATTTCCTCTAAAAGACTGCATTCTTCGTTCTGCAGCTAATACTATCTCCTATATGGTATTAAAAAATCTTTTACTGCAATGGTAAAAACCCCTTTTCGAGATGATATGATAAGAGTCTATGCATATTTGATTCTAACATACATTTAGCGTTCATAAACTATGCAGTATTGAGTTGTAATTAGCAAATTATGAACATAATATGATTACAATAACTTGACGTAACTTGGCGATACTATTACAATTGCTTCTGTTCAGGACTTCCGTCTGAACAACAACATTTATTTGGAGGAATATATACATGAAAGTATTTCGAGAGTCTATTGATGTGAAATCTTCGGGTCTGAATCCCCATTTTCACGAGCTAACAGCGCAGGTAAAGGATATTGTGAAAAAATCCGGAGTGAAGAACGGCATCTGCGTGGTGTATTCCCATCATACTACATGTTCTGTTATGACTCAGGAATGTTCACACGACAAAACCTATTTCGGACTTGAATTTTTACAGCAGGACCTCTGCAACATTATGGAGAAGCTGATACCCACATGCAGGACTGAAGGGCAGTACATGCATCCCGGTAAGGAGCATATTGACTTTGCCATGAGCCTGGGAACAGAAGAGGGCGAGTGGACAAGTCTTAATACTGACGCCCATCTCCGTTCAGTGTTTTTCGGCAGAAGTGAAACCATCGTGATAGCAGATGGTGAAATGGACCTTGGTGAATTCGGATTCATCTACTTTATTGACTGGGACCAGGTTCGTGCCAGGAAACGAAGCGTGCAGGTCCAGATTATTGGTGAATAGTACTGAGTAAGACAGGTTCAAGGGGCAGTCTGGAGGACATATATGAATGTATTGTGGTATGCAGGGCAGATCATAGATGAGCTTCGCAGGACTGTTCAAGGGGCTGACGGTGATGCTGCAGAGCAGGCAGTCAATGAGATACTGTCAGCCCCCCGACTGTTTACTGCCGGTGCAGGCCGATCTCTTTTAATGATGCGGGCGTTTTCCATGCGGTTAATGCACTTCGGGTTTACCGTGCATATCGTTGGAGATACCCTTACTCCGGCTGTCACCGACAAGGACCTTCTTGTTATCGGCAGCGGGTCCGGGGAAACTTCTCACCTTATCAAGGCGGGAGAAAAAGCATCGGCCATAGGAACCAGAATCATAACCCTTACCGGAAGACCTGATTCAACCCTTGCAGACCTTGCTGATATCACAATAAAAATTCCCGGGGCGCTGCATGCCTCCGGGCAGGAAAGAACATCTTTCCAGCCCGGAGGCAGTTCATATGAACAAGCCCTTCTGATACTGCTGGAAAGCATGATCCTGAGGATTGCTGAACTGCGGAACATCAGCTGCAGCGGGAAGCTGGAGCTGCATGCAAATCTTGAATAACCCCGAAGGAGGCCAATGTTGATTATCTCACCATCTCTGTTTGCTGCTGACCCGGGACATCTTGCAGATGAGGTTGCAAGAGTTGCCGATGCCGGCGCTGAGTACCTTCATATTGATGTCATGGACGGGAGGTTTGTCCCGAATCTTTCCTTTGGTCCGAACATCGTTGAGGGCCTGAGGAAGTACAGCAATATTTGTTTTGATGTGCACCTCATGGTTGAAGAACCGGAGAATCATCTGGATGCATTCCTGCAGGCAGGTTCTGATATCGTGACAGTGCATCTGGAAGCGACAAAGAAGATGGATGAAATACGGCGACGCTGTGTTGAGGCAAAACGGGGATTCGGTATTTCCCTGCGCCCCTCCACGCCGGTGAGCGCTGTGCTTCCCTACATTGAAGATCTTTCCCTGCTGCTGATCATGAGCATAAATCCCGGATTCGGAGGTCAGTCCTTCATGGAGGGTTCACTGGAGAGAATACGGGAGGCAGTGAAAATCAGAGATGCTGCCGGGGGTTCCTATGCTGTCAGCGTTGACGGCGGGATCAACCCGAAGACAGCAGCATTATGCAGAGATGCCGGTGTCGACATTCTCGTGGCCGGTACATACCTGTTTAAAAGTGAAGATGTCTCCGCTGCGGTAAATACCCTTCGCGGAAATGATGTGAACAGCTAGAGGAGGAAATCTGATGAAAGAAATATCATGGGAGCAGGCAATGGCTTCCTTTGACATTGAGGCCAAGGCCCTGCAGCTTACCAAAGAAGTGACAGATAAGCAGGCATTTGCTGCTGCCGTTGACCGTTTGAGCAGTGCGGAGAGAATAGCCGCCAGCGGATGCGGCCATTCGGGCATTGCATGCCGCCATTTTGCTCATTCCATGTGCTGTATAGAACGTCCTGCCAGATTTATCTCTCCCGCTGAAGCGGTGCACGGGGCAACCGGGTTTCTCAAGAAAGGGGATGTGATGGTGGTTGCCTCCCGGGGCGGCAAGACAGCAGAGCTGATGCCCATCATAGATATCTGCCGGAAAAAAGAGGTCTTTGTAATTGCCGTAACAGAAGATCTGCAGTCGCCTATGGCCGAGCAGGCTGACCTGGTTCTTGCCATGAAGGTTGGCCGGGAAAGCGACCGCTACAACAGCCAGGGAACAAGCAGCTTTGCTGCTCTCAGCGCATTGTTTGACGCCCTGCAGGTTGCTGTCCTGGAAGAAACGGATTACCAAAACGAGCAGTTTGCCCTCATCCACCCCGGCGGGGCAGTGGGAGAGCGGCTGAATCCCTCAGAAAAGAAATAATTGGAAAGAAAATGATCTGACAGCCGGAATTCCCGAAGCGATGAACTACGCTTCCTGGAATTCCGGTTTGTTAAGCACACGTATTCGATATCCCATCTGGGTGAAGAGCAGTTCTATGTTCTTTGGAAGATTCCAGTCTGTGACAATTTCCGTAATATTGTTTTGATCAGCATAGCTGATAAATGACGTCTTCTCAAACTTTGATGAATCCGCCAGAATATAGGTCTGCTCCGCATCTGACAACACGATCTTATTGATCCAGGCTGTCCGTTCATCGGTTGTCATGACCCCCATCCTGCTGTGAACAGCATCGCCGCCGACAAAGGCCTTGGTAATATGAAACTTCCGGATCGTGTCCTCAGTGATTGAACCGCATACGTCCATCCGTGAAAGCCGTATTTCTCCTCCCAGCAGTATCACTTTGCAGAAATTGGCGATAGGATCAAAGTTCGCAAGGGAGTTTGAAAGCACCACCACATCCTGGAGATTTTCGTTCTGAATACGTTGTACGATACTCAGTACAAACCGATGTATCGTAGTGCCGGAATCACAAAATATCCGGTCCCCCGGCTGGATGAGGGAAGCACAGTAATTTGCGATAGCAGCTTTCTCTTCATAATTCCGCAGCTCCCTGCTTTTATAGGAGTACTCGCTTGAATACTGCTCTGAGAGCTGCACCCCTTCATGGGTCCTGACAACTTTTTTTGCCTCTTCAAGTTTTGAGGCCATACGGCGGGCAGTAGTCTCGGAGATATGGAGATACTGAGCTGCCTGGCTGATATCCATGCGTCGGTAGTTCCGGAGCAGGTCCAGGAATCGCTGTTCACGCTTCTCGATTTTTGACATAGTCTCTCCATAGATATTCAATTTTGGCAAGAAAACCTGGTTCCTTCTTGGTGTGCAGCCTGCAGGTCAAACAAACAGTAGTATGCTGTTGATAGTATACCTGATAATTTGGGTTAATCAAGTGTATTGAAGAATATAATGGTCAATACAAACATAAATTAGTAGAAATGATTGAATAATTCATTAATACGTGCAGTATATCAGGCAGAGGGGATGTACAGAAACAAAAAATCCTTGAAAAGTACTTTTATCTACCTTTTCTTCATGATTATCAAGGAATTCTGTAGTATAATGACCAATATAAGCATCAATTAGATGTTATGCTTGACTAATCTGATGTTCCCGTGCACCATGATACGGGAAATCTGAAACCATAAGGAGAATGCCATGAATATTCGCGTTGGACTGCTTCCATTCTATGTGAAGCTCTATGATGAAGTCGCCCCGGAAATGCGGAGAGAAATTGAATCCTTTTATGAAACTATTGCCCAGGAATTGGAATCTCTCGGAGGCGAGGTAGTTCGTACGGGGTTGTGCAGGGTTGAAGATGAATTTTCACAGGCGCTGAAGCAGTT
This sequence comes from Spirochaetaceae bacterium, assembly GCA_003557605.1. Taxonomy (GTDB): domain Bacteria; phylum Spirochaetota; class Spirochaetia; order PWKH01; family PWKH01; genus PWKH01. The sequence continues at coordinate 3,666 of PWNW01000183.1, read as the reverse complement.
TGAGGAGGCAGAAGTACATGCTGCAGTAGTGTTTCATCTTGCATACTCTCCCTCTCTTGAGTCCATCGGACCCCTTGAGAAGACTGTCCTCCCCCTGATCATCCTGGACACAACACCGGAATACTCCTTTGGCTCTAAGCAGAAGTCAGACAAAATCTTATTTAATCACGGTATTCATGGGGTTCAGGATCTCTGCAGCATGCTGAAACGGAAACAGAAGCAGTTCTTTATTGAGGCTGGGCATTGGAAGCAGTCAGACGTATTGAAGAGGGTCATTGACCGTGCCCGGGCTGCTGGAGCAGCCGCTGCAATGAAGCAGTCCAGAATTGGAATCATTGGTGAACCCTTCAAAGGCATGGGCGACTTTCAGGTTGATCCAAAGATTCTCGAAGAAACTATCGGAGTGAAAACCATTGTATATCCCCAAGATTCTGTGGTTGATGAACTCAGTGATGAGGAGTTTGCTCAGGAGGTATCATATCTGGAGTCCATCGGCGATGCAGCGGAGATCCCTGAAGCAACCCTCAGGTACAATCTTGCAGTTGCACGGCATCTGCGTAACTGGATGAAGTCAGAGCAGTTAAACGGGTTTACCTGTAATTTCCTCAACATAACACGATCTTCAGCAATCAAGCGAATGCCCTTCCTGTATTCTGCAGAGGGAATGTATGAAGGGTACGGGTATGCCGGGGAAGGGGATGTTCTCACTGCTTCCTTGGTTGCGGCATTAATGGAACTCAGCAGCAGCACTTCATTTTGCGAAATGTTCTGCCCCGACTGGGAGGGAGGAACAATCTTTCTCAGTCATATGGGAGAGATCAATCCAAGGGTGTGCAGTCCAAGGGCAGTATTCCAGGTAAAGGACTATCGTTTCAGTGATGCAGAACAGCCTGTGTATGCAGTTGGGCAGTTCATGCCTGGAGATGCTCATCTTGTCAATCTGGTGCCCACGGCAGGTGATGCATATCGGTTAATTATTGCTCCGGTGGAAGTAGTTTCCCATGATAATACAGATTTCTCAGACACCGTGCATGGATGGATCAGGCCGAAGATGGATATAGCTGTATTTCTTGAACGTTTCAGCGAAGCAGGCGGAACCCATCACAGTGCCCTCATCTATAACCAGCAGATGAAGGTGCTGCGGACCTTTGGAGAAATCATGGGATGGGATGTGGAGATTATTGAATAAACAGGTATGACCGGCGGTTCTGCCCGCATACGGAGGAACAGGTGAAACAGGAAATACGGTATGGTAAGCCCTGCTATACTCTTGAGAGCAGTCATGTGTCTGCATCGTTTACGGTTGACGGCGGCCAAATGGCCCCGGTCTCCTTTTTACTCCCTGGAAGCAATGCGCCGGTTGAGCCGTACCACATAAGTCCATGGCAGGAAGATGGAACTGAGGTCCATGAACCAGTCCTGAAGCCTCTGAGGGGAGATTTCTTCTGCATGCCCTTCGGAGGGGAGGGTGATGAATACCCTGACTCCCATGGAGAGACCGCATCCGGGCGCTGGGAATATGGTGAACACTTCACCAAGGACGGCATTACATCGATCTTCCTTAACATGAAAACAGCCGTTCGGCCTGGATCAGTAACTAAGCAGATATATTTGATGGAAGGACAGACGGCTGTGTACACTCGCCATGTAATTACTGGAAACAGCGGGAAGATATCCATGGGGCATCATGCAACACTGGGTGTGCACAACGGTCCCCTTGTGATACGGACTGGAAATACTGCCTTCGGACTTACCGTTCCCTATGAAGAGGGGAATTATTTCCATAACGGCCTATACAGGGCCCTTGCGCCGGGAGCATGGTTTTCATCTCCCCGCAAGGTGCCTTCCGTCTGGAAAGACCCTGATACGGTTGACTGCACCATATTCCCTGCGCGGGAGGGATTCATGGATCTCATACAGCTTGTCAGTTCTGAAGGGGCTGAACTGGGATGGACCGCTGCAGTCTGCAGGGAAGGAGGGTATCTCTGGTATTCTCTGAAAGATCCAAGGGTGCTCCCCTCAACGCTCTACTGGATGGAAAACAAAGGCCGGTACAATCCTCCATGGAACGGAAGGAACTCATGCATCGGACTTGAGGATGTATGCTCCTTCTTTTCAGCTTCCCTGAAGAATTCAACAGAAGACAACTTGCTCTCTGCAAAGGGAGTTCGTACATACCATACTCTTACCAGCGAACATCCCTTTACCGTCTCATATATTCAGGGAACTGCACCCCTGCCGGCAGACTTTGATGCTGCTGCTTCGGTAACGGTACATGATCAGCAGGTGGTGTTCACCGCCGAATCAGGCAGCAGTACTGCAGTTGACGTGGATACCGCATTTCTCTACGGCAAGCAGCTGACCTGAAAAACACAGGGGGGATGCTGAACAAGAAGATAATATCCTCGGTATGCCGGAACAGCAGAATTAAAAATCCTGCAAGTTTATTTCATAGTTATCTATATTTTCAGTAATACCATCTATGAAAACCCGTACCGGATATCTTTCATCAGGAAAATCATTATCAATATAATTATTTCCCACAGAATCATACCCCAGCCAAAGTTCAATGCTCGGTCCATATACCTCTGGAAGAGTAAAACTGCCGGTTACATTGGTGTTTCTATTTGGGTAGATTATTAAAGAAGAGTATTGATAGTATATACCTTCGGCAGGATCTTCTCCATCATAGATTGTCCCTGATACGGAAAAAGGCTCAAAGGTTTTATGTTTCAGGTATGAGAATTGAACAAGGTTATAGCATTTGGTACGAGTAAAAGATGCTTCCACGATACCAACTTCTGGGGCAAATATATAATATCCTTGACCGTCCGCGTAATCATGGAATCCTTCTACTTCGTAAAGAATTTTTATGCAGTTATTAAAAATAACGTCTTCATATTCCATTGTATAGATACCTTCAATTTCAATTGAGTGCACTCGATCAGGTGATAAATGTATTGTGTATGTATCTCCAATGCTGAAAGATTCAGGAATTAGCTGAGGTAAATTGAAATGTCCTTGGTTGCTTGAAAGACCTTGGTTAAAAAAGAAGCTATTCCCCTGAAAACTACGCAGATCGCCTGTTTTCACCCCTAAAAACTCTGAATCGTTTTTTACTAATGTTTGTAGATATAACGTATTACTGGAAGGTGCCTTACCAGAGATACTCTGAAATACAGCCCAACAGGCAGCATTGAAATTATCATAAGAATCAGTGACATGATATTTTATTCCAAAGCCTGCATCATATGGAAAAAAGTCTTCTGCAAAATATACTTCTGTTGATTCTTCCGCATCATTATTAGATCCATCTGTGTTTTCTTGTTCAGAATCATCTGTTTCATCTTGATCAGAACCGTTTTGTGATTCAGATTCTTCTCCATTATCGTTTCCGTTGCTGTCAGTATAGACATAACGGATTGGTCTCACATAAGCTCCATTGGATTTTCTAGCATCAGGGAAACTCCAGCCATTTCTGAAATCATAGTCATATGCCCATCGCGATCCATTTTCTGAGGAACTCCAATATGAGCCGCCTCTCAAATCGCCAATTCCTTGCAGAAATAAGTTCTCATACATGTATTCAAGTTCTTTATCTGAAGGAAGAAACCAATCATCATAAACAGTATCATTACTAGCAACAGAATAATCTAAGCAAAGTTT
>PWNW01000144.1 GCA_003557605.1 Spirochaetaceae bacterium | reverse complement strand
TCGGTTCGGCAATTGCTGCAGGCATGCTGCTGTTTCTCGCTGGAGGAGCACTCTAGTCTGCAGTACCGTGAATTGAATTCTTGCCCACAATATACGTTCGCAGCAGCAGGTATTTCGGTATTTGCTGCTGCGTCTTATTCTGCAAAACAGTAATAAATAAATTATTGTAAATGTTTATCCTTGACTTATTAGTAAAGTGGTCGTAGGATGATAATATCTGGTTAACCAGATGCTGATTAACCAGAATTATGGGAAAGGCGGCAGTGTTTTGGAAGAAAGTACCTTGAATTTGTTCCAAAAAATTGAAGTACAGCACCCCTCAGATGTAATTATCCAACAAATACAGGAACTCATCTCAAAGGGCGAACTGAAGCCCGGGACAAAGCTGCCCTCAGAGCGGGAACTTTCCCAGCAACTGCATATTGGGAGAGGATATGTGCGGCAGGCTCTCAAGAAGCTTGAGTTCTTCGGGATCGTCCAGACCTCGCCAAAGCAGGGAACAGTGATTGCCTCCATCGGTGTAAAAGCCCTTGAAGGGCTGATCTCAAATTTGCTCTATCTGAAGAAAAGTGATGTGAACAGCCTTTTTGAGACTCGGGCAATTCTGGAAATCAACAGCGCTGAACTTGCTGCTCAACGAGCGACAGATGAGGAACTGAAAGTTCTGCGGGATAAGCATGAGGAATTCATGAATAAAATCAAAGAAGGGTATCGCGGCTTGGAGGAGGACCATGTCTTTCATCTTCGGATAGCAGAGTGTAGCCAGAATTCCGTTCTCGGGTCGCTGATCGGTTTGATTACTCCGGATATTATCCAGATGAATATTGAAGCCGGTGATGATATCACCTTCTCTCGGGATGAGACCATGCAGGAGCATCAGGCTATCCTCGACAGTATTGTCAGAAGGGATGCTAAGGAAGCGAAGAATGCTATGGCAGCCCACATGGAACGGGCAAAAAGTCGGAGATTCCGCAAGTAGCAGGACCGGGATGTCTGAACATTGGATGTACCGTAACCAGCAGCCTCAGCTGCAGGAAATATATAAACATGGAGTTGAGTCATGGAGGGAATGACTGAAAATCTTGAGGACTTGGCTAGACAGATCCGCAGGGATGTTATCCGAATGATCTATCATGCAGGATCAGGGCATCCGGGAGGGTCTCTCGGGGCTGCTGAATTGTTTGCTGTATTGTACGGGCGGATCATGCGGCATGATCCGAACAATCCGACTGATTTCCACAGAGACCGACTGGTGCTCAGCAACGGGCATATCTGTGCCTCCTTGTATTCAGTCCTTGCGCGGTTCGGTTATCTGCCTCTGGGAGAACTTGCTTCCTTCAGGAGATTCGGCACCAGACTTTCTGGCCACCCGTCGCGAACCAAGCTGCCGGGAATAGTCGAAAATTCAAGCGGTCCTTTGGGGCAGGGAGTGCCAGTGGCAAAGGGAATTGCCCAGGCAAATAGACTGCTCGGGTCAGAGGGCCATGTGTACTGCATTGTCGGAGACGGTGAAATCCAGGAAGGAATCGTATGGGAATCGCTGCTTTCTGCAGCTCAGCACCATGTGGATAATCTGGTGCTGATTGTAAGCTATAACCGGCTGCAGCTTGACGAAGCGGTGGCGAAGGTGAAGAGCCTCGAACCCCTTGCTGACAAATTTAAGTCATTCGGCTGGCATGTGCAGCGGATCGACGGTCACCGAGTGGATGATATCGCCGGAGCCCTTCAGCAAGCTCGGGAAGTTACGGGGAAGCCGAAGGCGGTGATTGCCGACACGGTAATGGGGAAGGGTGTGCCCTTCATGGAGGATAAATTCACGTGGCACGGCGGCAGCATTTCCCTGCAGCAGGCGCAGGAAGCACTGGAATCTATCGGGAGTTCGGCAAAATTTGACGACTTTTTGATTGATGGAGAACAGGCAGTATGAATTTTGACACACCGGTTTCAATGAGGGATGGATTTGGACAGGCGCTGCTCGAACTAGGGGAGCAGAATCAGCGGGTTGTAGCACTTTCTGCGGATGTATCAGAGCCGACTCGGGTGCACTGGTTTGCCCGAAAGTTTCCAGAGCGATTCTTTCAGATGGGGATTTCTGAAAATGAAATGATCGGGACAGCATCTGGAATGGCCCTGAACGGACTGATTCCCTTTGCTACGACCTTTGCCATCTTTGCCGCCAGCTTAGCCCATCAACCCATGAGGGTTTCAGCGGCCTATGCACGGGCAAATGTGAAGATCGTGGCAAGCCACGGCGGTGTGACCATCGGCGCTGACGGAGCAACCCATCAGGCCTATGAGGACCTCGGACTGATGCGACTCATTCCCGGCATGACCGTACTTGCTCCCTGCGACGCAAGGCAGACGTATCATGCGGTGTTTGCCGCAGCTGAATACGATGGTCCGATCTATATGCGGGTAGGACGGGTGGACGAACAGGTGATTACATCCGAAACAGATGAATTCAACATTGGTAAAATCCAGAGCCTGCGGGAAGGATCAGATGTTGCCATACTTGCTAATGGCATCATGGTCTCCCGGGCTTTGGAGGCAGCGAGAATCCTTGCCGGTGAAGGGATGAATGCGGCGGTGATCAATGTTCACACCCTGAAGCCCTTTGATACCGAGGGGGTGCTTCATGTGCTGAAAACCTGCGGAGCAGCGGTTACCGTGGAAGAACATACTGTGCTTGGCGGCCTTGGGGGTGCCGTGTCGGAGTGTTCGGCACGCAATTATCCTGTTCCCGTAGAAAGTATCGGGGTGCAGGATGTGTTTGGTGAATCAGGAGATACTGAGGAGGTACTGGGGTATTACGGACTGACGGTGCCTCGAATTGCCGATGCGGCAAGACAGGCGGTTGCCAGAAAACAGTCGATATCTGGAAAATAAGGGGATTATCTCAAAGCTGCTGTCTGAACAGCAGTTCTGAGATTTGATGAATATGTTTATATACCTGAAGGAGGTAAGGACATGAAAAAACTGACGATGCTGTTGATTCTTGCTGTAGTCACCGGCGGCTTGCTGTTCGGTGCGGGAGCACGTGAAGAGGTGCAGACCGTTGAATTCTGGTATCATCTTGATGATCCCGAACAGAATCTGGACGAACTGATTGATTTGTTTGAGGCGGAAAACCCTGATATACGAATTGATGCGGTCCATGTTCCCTGGGGTTCATTCCATGATGATCTGATCACAGCGGTTGCAGCAGGGAATCCCCCTGATGCGGCACAGGTGAAGCTGTGGTGGCAGCCTCAGCTGGTAGAGATGAACGCCCTCCAGCCCCTGGATGGCTACCTAGCTGACTGGGACGGATATGATGACGTCCTGGATGATCTATGGGAGCTTACCATGCATTCCGACGGAAATCAGTACTATCTGCCGCTGCAAATGGTTATTCTCTACATGTACTACCGGGTCGATGTTTTTGATGAGCTGGGACTTGAAATTCCTGAGACGAAGGAAGCTTTCCTTGACGTCGCCAGGACTATTACCGAAGAAAAGGAAAACATGTACGGATTCGGAATCCGCGGTGCCCGAGGCGGCCATGATTACTGGGGGTCCTTTGTGCTTTCCAGCGGAGCTGAGTTTTTTGATGACCAGGGCAATGTAGTACTGGACTCCCCTGAGGCAGTTGAGGCGAACCAGTGGTATATCGATTTGTATCATGAACACCAGGTGAGCCCTCCGACAACCCCGGCTGACGGGTTTGTTGAGGTCATCGACAACATGCTGACTGGAAGAACTGCTATGACGATCCATCATATTGGAAGCGCCCAGCAGATGCACAACCAGTTTGGTGAGGATATCTCCGCCTTCCCTGTGCCTGCAGGAACCGTCGACCGCTGGACATCCTTCGGGGATGAGCAGACCGCAATACTCGCACGGGACCAGGCAACCCAGGATGCTGCATGGAAATGGATTTCCTTTCTCGCAACCGCTGAGTACAACCAGATGTGGAATGACATCAGCGGTCAGGTGTCGATCAACAAGAGCAATGAAGACGTAGACTACGGTGACATCAACCGATTCCTGGAAGCAACCCTGGATTCTACTCCATTTGCTCAGATATTGCCGCCGCATCCGCGGATCGCAGAGTTTGTGGAAAGTACTTGGCCTGCAGAGATGCAGCGGGCGTTTCAGGGAGAGATAACCAGTGAGCAGATGATGAGAAATCTAGCGAATCATTTCCGAGATTAAATTATCTGCTTACCGAAGGTAGATGAGATTACCGGCCTGGCTGAAGGATGAAGTCCCGAAGCCAGGCCGTTTTACCCGTATTGAAGGGAAAAAAAGAATCACGCCTAATTGAGAGAGGCGGAAGTGAGAACGCAGATATGTCGAATCAGCATTATAAGCGGAAAAGAGATCTGTACCCTTATTCGCTATTATCGCCAGCCCTCATAGGAGCTACCCTCATAATTCTTGTCCCAATGCTCTTCGCTCTTGGACTAAGCTTTATGAATTATGTGCTTTACCGGCCTCAGGATCATGCATTTGTTGCTCTGCAGAACTACCGAAGGGCCCTTGGGGATGAAATTTTCTGGCTTTCAGTTCGCAATACCTTTATCTGGGTAATTGGGGTAATTGCCCTGCAGGTGCTTCTGGGATTCATCACTGCGCTTTTCTTGAACCGCCGGTTCTGGTGGAGGGGCATTGCCCGTTCTCTTATACTCATTCCCTGGGTGACTCCAAGCGTAATTACTGCGTTAATGTGGAGGTTTATGCTCGATGGAAATACCGGAGTCATCAATGATCTGCTGGTGAGGCTGGGATTTCTGAATGAATATGTCCCCTGGCTTGCACGGAGCAGTTCTGCACTGCCGTCGGTGATGATAGCCCTCATGTGGCAGGGGTTTCCCTTTTTTTCCGTCATGATCCTTGCGGGGCTCCAGGCGATCCCCCAGGAACTCTATGAGGTAGCTGAAGTAGACGGTGCGAAGGTGCACCAGAAATTCTACCGGATTACGCTTCCCTTGGTGATGCCGATCCTGCTGACTGCGGTGCTCCTGAGGACGATTTGGGTTGCCAATTCCCTGGATATCATCTTCATTATGACCGGGGGAGGACCGGGGTACTCCACTTATACCTTGCCCCTGTATTCCTACATCAGAGCATACAGTGGTCTCGATTTCGGATATGCCTCTACCCTTGCGGTGTATCTCACCATTATTCTGGTGATGCTTATTGCGGCATATGTGATTCGAGTAATGAGAACGGAGGATCTGCACTAATGGGATATGAAGAAAGAAACTCAATTAAACGGCTGTTCACTCTGCATCTTCCTGTACTGGTGATCACTCTGTTTGCAATCGGTCCCTATATCTGGAGTTTTATTACCTCCATCAGTCCTCCGGGAGGAATGCGGGTACAGGCGGGTGAAGCAATCCGGTATTTTCCTGAATCTCCTACGATATTCAACTATGTGAGGCTTTTTGACCGGATCAATTTTCTTCAGAATCTTGTGGACAGCATGGTTGTTGCCACCTTTGCCATGTTATTCGGCCTTTCCCTGAGCCTGACGGCAAGTTTCAGCTTCTCCCGTTTCCGTTTTCCCGGAAGGAAATATTTTATGCTCCAGTTCCTGGTGATAAACATGTTTCCTGTGGTGCTTCTGTTGATACCGCTGTTCTGGATTATGGGCAGAATGGGCATAACCGATACCTATCTTGCCCTGGTATTGGCTTATGCAACCTTTACGATCCCCTTTTCGACATGGATGATGACCAGTTTTTTCAATGCTATTCCGAAGAGCCTGGATGAGCAGGCTCAGATTGACGGCTGCAATCGATTCCAGGCGATGATACGTATTGTCATACCCATTGCTATGCCGGGAATTGTGGCAACGGGAATTTATATTTTTATTACCGCCTGGAATGAGTTCGTATTTGCTTCCGTACTGACCGGGCGAAGTGTGCAGACTATTCCCGTGGCCCTGCAGCGGATGGTAGGACAGCATGAAATAGCCTGGGAGTTGCTGACGGCTGGAAGTGTTGTCAGTGCCCTGCCGGTAATCATCCTGTTCTTTTTCATTCAGAAACGGCTGATCAGCGGGATGACTGCCGGGGCGATAAAAAGCTGAGGTGATGCCGGCCTGCGGAGGAATGTTCATGATGAATGTGCGGATAGAAGATATTGCGGTAGATCTTGTATCGATGCCTGTGCCCAGGGGCATAGCAGATGCTACAAGAAGGGTAACTTCTGTGGGTTTGGCGGTTGTGAGGGTTGCCACTGACCAAGGGGTGAGCGGAATCGGGGTGACCTACCATGAATTCGGGGGTGAGGCAGTCAAGGAGCTGATTCTCAAGGGGATTGCTCCGAATCTCATAGGAAGGGACCCCTTTGAGACCGAATCTCTCTGGTATGAAGCCTTTCACTACATGAGGGGAGTAGGGAGAAAGGGGCTTGCCTACTGCGCCTATAGCGCGGTGGATATTGCTCTGTGGGATATTAAGGGAAAGCTGCTGCAGCTTCCTTTGTTCAGGCTGCTTGGCGGGCGCAGGGAGAAACTTCCGATTTATGCCAGCGGAGGCTGGACTTCGTATTCGGTTGAAGAACTGCTTCAGGAAGCATCAGAGATGCTTCAGCTTGGATACCGGAGTATAAAAGTGAAAGTGGGGGTGAACGGGGGCAGGGATGCCCGGGAGGATATCAGGCGTATACGGGCCCTCCGTGATTTTGTCGGTGAAGCGGTTGAGATTATGGTAGACGCAAATAATGTCTGGCAGTCCTCAACTGCTGTCACGGCAGCCTGGGGCCTGCAGGAACTGGGGATAAAGTTTCTGGAGGAGCCGGTCTGTGCTGATGATATTCCGGGGCTGGCTCAGTTCAAAGCGAAATCACCTATTCCGGTTGCTACCGGAGAACATGAGTACACCAAGTACGGAGCGAGGGATCTACTAATCCATCAGGCTGTTGATATTCTGCAGTGCGACGTCACCAGATGCGGAGGAATTACGGAACTGATGAAGATTATCGGCATGGCACAGGCATGGAATATAGCCGTAGCGCCCCATGCCATGGAGCATATGCATATGCATCTGCTGGCTTCCGCCGATAACGGGCTGTTTCTGGAACGGCTGCTGACCTTTGACGAAGTTACAGAAATGGTTTTTAAGGACCCCCCTCAACCCAGGAACGGGTACCTTCATATTCCGGATCTCCCCGGACTCGGTTTGGAATTGAATGAAGAGGGGATTCGGGAATACCGAACCTGAAGGAAAGTTTTTTTACTGCTGCTCAATAAGAAGGATATCTCTCATTGAACTGCCGGTTTCCTCTGCAATGACCCTGCATTTGGTGATCAGCAGGAAGAATATCGGTCCCTTCTGCTGGGAGAGGGCCTCATAGTTTCCCTGCCCTTTGCTGATGATCATATCAGTACGGAAAAACTGTTCCCGGAATGTTTCGGTCGTTTCTTCCATCACCAACCCTGGTGAGGATGTTCCTGTGTCTGCAATAGATGCAATGGAACCAAGCCCCCACCAGCTAGGCATCTTCTGCGAGACAGTCGTTGAGAATCGGTTTCCCCCTGACGCCGAAGGCGATATCCATCGAAGGATATCGCTCAGCTATGGTTTCAAGGAGAACGCGGTCAAAGATCATTTCTCCGCAATTATCCCCAATATACAGAAGGGTGCGGGCTGCGTCCAGTTTTTTTCCTGAAGGCATCACAGGCAAATAAATGGGGAGATTCCCGGGCGATGGACTGGTCTTCTTCCTGCAGAATGTCCGAAATCTCTTTTTTCGGATCTATCTGTCGGGCAATGCCGTAATCGATGATGGTGCCGGCGCAGGCCAGCTTTACCGATGTCAGCAGCGGATCAACGGAAACGTTCACCCAATCCTTTATGAGATCAAATTCCTGCATTGCCAGCTCATTGCTTTGATCTTTGATCTCCCTGTAGGGATCGCGGTCCCCAGTCAGTTCAACAAGCCGAGCCTGAATGAATCGAGCTATTTTTAGCGGACAGTGTTCCGGGGGATGGCTGCTGAAGCGGGAACCCACAGAATCCATCAGTGATTTTGTTTTTTCCGGGGATACATTGAGAAGACTGCCTGCCTGGAGCACCTGCTGAAAAAAACAGGGGATACACTGAAGTTTTGTCTGCATACCCCCTTTAACAGCATAATGCGGAAGCTTTGCCTACTTATTCTCCCGCATATAGGGCACTCCGAGAGAACCGGGGGCTCCGAGCCGCTTTTTGCCCTTGGTCTCCCACCAGGTGACCAGCACCAGCACTGCGATAGTCGCCAGGTAGGGAAGC
>PWNW01000156.1 GCA_003557605.1 Spirochaetaceae bacterium | reverse complement strand
CTCCGGAGACTGAATCTACCAAGGGGGTCTGCCTCCTGACAATCACTTCTGCGGTTTCCGCCGCATCATACCCTGGGCCGCTGCTCTGCTCCAGAATGTTCACCGCTGTGATCATTCCGTTCTCTATGAGGACCTCCAGACGTACGGAAACAAGGAACTCGCTGTATGAGCCCTCATAGCGCCCGTCAGAGAGTTGACGCGGATCAATATGCGTCAGCTGTGAGAAATCCTCTGAAATATTCCGCTGCATGGACCATAACCGCATGGATAGGGCAGCCATGATTATGACCAGGCAGATAAGCAGAATGAGTATAATTCGGCGACGCTTCATCATGCTTCTCTGGGCACTTCAAGAATCGTAATCAGGTCCTCTGGTTCAAGTCGAAACAGTGATCCTTTGCCCTCATAAAACCCATGGTCCCTGATAAAATGAATATGCATATCAGTGAAGACGATCTCCGTGTTCAGTTTGGTATTGCGTACAATGGTATTTATCTTCTGATACAGGTGGGGCCCGCCGAAGGGGGAAGGAAGTTTTCCCCTCACGGAATCAACCCGTACCTCAAAATGTCCGTCAACCGTAATAAATTCACCTAGGCCTTTGTACCCGGCGTCACGGAGATGCTGCATCTTATTGGAAACAGCCCGATGGGTCCTTCCAAGACGTCGCACCGTACCGTCATCTTCGATTAAGATATCTATCAGATTCCTGTCATCGGTTCCCAGAAACCCGTCCAATGTGATAACTCCAGGTTTCATCTGCTCCTGAATATGCTGAAGCTGCGGTGACTGCTTCATGTGCGTCTCCCCCCGTTATGCAAACTTATCATAAAAGATTCGTTCCTCCGGAACTCCCTTATCCTCGAGGACCTTAATGCAGGCATCTATCATACCGGGACTGCCGCAGAGATATGCCTCTGTCTCCTCAACATGCTCAAGCATGCGGTCCATCACCTCAGTGATCAGGCCGGTCTCGCCGTTCCACGCTTCACCCTCCTCCGGAGCGCTCAGTGCTGGAATAAAGGTAAAGTCCGGAAGAGCATTCTCGAGTCTCTTCATCTCATCGACAAGGAAGAGGTCACGGGTGGAACGAGCCCCGAAGAAGTACCGGATCTTCCTTGATATCTTCTTTTCCTCCATATCAAGGAGGATAGCCTTGATCGGGGCCATACCGGATCCTCCGGCAACAAAGATGATTTCACGTTGAGTATCTCTCAGATAGAAATCACCATAGGGGCCGTTTATGGTGACAAGATCTCCCTCTTTGAGAAACTTATGCACATAGGTGGTGCATATGCCGTTAGGGACCAGGCGAATCTCAAGCTCGACATGCTTATTATCGCTGGGGGCTGAGGACATGGAGTACGCGCGATACACCTCTTCATCAGTCAGCTCATATTCCGGCACTTGAAACTGGATGAACTGGCCTGCCGCTGCATTGATCTCAGGCGGATCAATCAGCTCCAGGGTCACCTCCTTAATGTCATAGGTGAGGTCGCGAATGGCTGCCACCCTGGTCTTGAATTCCTTAACCAGAAACAGCTCTTCAGGAATTTTTATCTCAATATCTTCCTTGACCTTGAACTGGCAGGAAAGTCTCACATTGTCTTTCCTCTCCTCTTCTGAAAGCCAGGGAAGTTCTGTGGGAAGCAGCTGACCTCCGCCTTTGACCACCTGGACCTTGCACAGTCCGCAGGAACCTCTGCCTCCGCAGGCGGAGGGGATGAAGATTCCTTCGGAGTTAAGCGCTTTGAGCAGCGGTTGTCCCCCTTTGACCGTCAGGTCCTTTGAACCGTCATTGACGTTAATGTTCACATCCCCGTAGTTTGCAATAGTTGCATCGGCAATCACCATCAGTAGAGCGAGAAATACCGCTACGCTGGTTACGATCAGTACACTTATCAGGAGTGCTTCTATCATGGAGTCCCCCTATCCGAGCATCAGCATGCCGGCAAATCCCATAAACGCAAGCGCCATAATCCCGGTGATAATCAAGGTTATGCCGGCCCCTTCAAGTCCCTTGGGAATTCGGGCCTTCTTCAGCTTCTGAAGAATTCCCGCCATAGCCATGATTGCCAGAAACCACCCGAGACCGCTTCCGAGACCGAAGAAAAAGGATGTCACCAGATCGTAGTCACGGATTACCATGAACAGGCTTACACCAAGAATAGCGCAGTTAACGGTGATCAGAGGGAGGAATATTCCCAGTGCGGCATAAAGGCTCTCGCTTACCCGCTCAATGATCATCTCCACCAGCTGCACAAATGCTGCAATAACGATAATAAACACAATAAACCGCAGATACTCCAGACCGAAGGGTTCCAGAAGGAAGTTGTACACCATCCAGTTCAACACTGTGGTGGACGCCATCACAAAGGTGACAGCAATTCCCAGTCCGACGGAAGCCTTCAGCTCCTTTGCCACTGAAAGAAAGGAGCACATTCCCAGATAGTTGGCCAGCAGAATATTGTTGGTGAAAACCGCTGCAAAGAATACCGCTGTATAATACCACATGCCTTCCATCTCACTGCTCCTTTATTACGGCGCCTTTGACGATCCAGATGAAAATTGCAAGCATGAAGAATGCCCCGGGAGGCATGACCATGATTGACCAGTTTGTCCACCATGAACCAAGCACCTGGATGCCCCAGATCTGTCCAGTTCCCAGAAGCTCCCGGAAAAACGCAATTACCAGCAGTACATAGGCATATCCGATGCCGGTGGAAAGACCGTCAATCAGCGACAGCCCCGGGGTATTGTTCAGGGCAAATGCTTCAGCCCTTCCCATAATGATGCAGTTGGTAATAATCAGTCCTACATAGGGGCCGAGCTGCCTCCAGATGTCCGGATAGTATGCACGAAGCACAATATCGACAATAATAACGTATGTGGCTATCACCATGGTCTCAACCATCATCCTGATGCGTGAGGGAATATAATTCCTCAGCAGCGACAGGGTGAAATTTGATAATGTCGTGGTGAACATAACCCCCAGGGTCATGACAAAGGTGTTCTCCAGTTTATTGGTCACCGCCAGGGTTGAGCAGATCCCAAGGATCTGAACAAACACCGGATTTTCCTTGCCCAGGGGCTTTAAGAAGGTCTTTTTTACCTGTCCTTTTGCCATGCCTATTCCCCCCTCTTCAGGATGTCCGGAGCTGAACTCACTCCTCGGTTTACTATTTCACCGACTGCAACTGTAGTACGGGTTGCACCGGTGATACCGTCAATCTCATTATCTGCCTGGGCAGTTCCTTCCTGCACCATCTCAAAGGGTCCTGACTTTCCCCTAAACTGCTCAAGGAACCAAGGCTCCTCAATTCGTGCTCCAAGTCCGGGAGTTTCATTATGACTGAGAATCGAAATTCCCGTCATTGCATCAAGGTCTTCAGAAAACCCCAGCATCATCTCAATAGGGCCCCAGAGGCCTGCCCCAGTTATGGGAAGGATAAATCCCTGTACTCCGTCAGCAAGAGATGCAGCATACCAGCCGTTACGGACGCTGATCCTTTCTTCAAATATCCTCTCAACCTCAGTGAAGTCGTCATCGGGAAAGCTGATTCCTGCTGCAGCAAGCACCGCCTTACGCAGAAACAGCTGTTCGTTGCTTCTCACACGATCCTCGGTAGAAAGAAAAATACCTGTTACCACACTGATGCACACAATTGTAACAGCGGCCATAAAGATTAACGGAAATATCCGAAGGGCAAAAAAGGAGTCTTTTTTCATGAAGCAGCCTCCTTCTTTTTGGTATTCCTCATCTTTATCAGATGGTCCAGCAGGGGCGCAAACATGTTCACCAGAAGTATCGCAAAGGATACTGCTTCAGGCCAGTTTGAAAATACCCGGATGGTTACTGTCAGAAGACCGAAGGCTGCACCGTAAATCCAGCGTCCGAGGTTTGTGGACTGGGAAGCTGAAATCGGATCGGTGATCATAAAGAACGCTGCGAGCAGAAAACTTCCGCTTACCAGAGCATGAATAGGATTGATTGCTCCCTCGATTCCGGCAAAGAACAGCAGAGACTGAAGAACCAGAAATGCAGCAGCTGAAGACAGGGTGAGGCGCCAGTTTGCAGCTTTTTTGTATATGATATATGCGCCGGCAAGAATCACCAGCAGTGCCGATGTCTCCCCGATAGATCCCGGAACTGTACCGAAAAACAGGTCAAGGAAGGGAACTGCAGTTCCTGAGGCCTGCTCTGCAAGCGGGGTAGCAGCACCAACGGAGTCAACCTGGGGAAGATAAACGCCGAATCCCCCGGGAAACGCACCATGGGCTGAAGAAGCGGTTGGCAGGAACTGGCTGGTCATGGGCACCCCGAAACTGATGTAGATAAAGGCCCGTCCCGTGATGGCAGGGTTGAAAACATTCTTCCCGAACCCACCGAAGACCATCTTACCGAAGACAATACCGAAAACAATGCCCACTGCCGCAATCCAAAGAGGAATCGCCGGAGGCAGTGAAAGTGCGTAGAGTCCGCAGGATACAAAAAGCGATGTACTGATGTTCATCTTGAAATATCGGGCCATAAGGGCTTCAGAAAGAAATCCGAAGGCAAACACTACTGCATAGATCAGCAGAACACGCCAACCGAACCAGTAGATGCCCGCAAGCCCCAGCGGTGCCAGGGCATAGAGAACCGTCAGCATTATTGGCTGTTTCTGTATTTTCAACATGTTCCCCCCTTGAGCTGCATCACGAGAATGTTAACACTATATCACAAATCGTCAACACTCGCTATAACCGCAGGAAAAGCATTTCTTACATCCCTCAATGTTCATGAAGGTTCCGTTCCCGCATACTGGACAGATATCAGCGGAGAAGGACTTTTCAGAACCGTTTTCATCAAAGGGAAGGGTGCTTTGCCCCTGAACCTGATCTTCCTCATCGGGAAGCTCAGGATATTGATGTCCCTGGGATCCGATATGCTCCTCAATTGCCTGGGCCACCGCATCAGGTAGGCTCATGACTCGGTTTTTCCCGAATCCCATCTGTCTTCCTGATCCGATGCTCCTGAGCTGTGCAATTACTGCCTCGGCCCGCTGTTTGGGGTCCAGCGGGCTCGGCATCCGCAGGATCAAACTGACAAGGCGCCCAAGCCCCTCTGCATCGGCAGCCACATCTGAACCCACCTTTGCTACATTGATGAACACTTCAAAGGGATCAGTAAAGTATTCTCCGTCAGAGTTGATGGTAATATACGCTGTACCGATGGGAGTTACCTTTCGGTAGGTGGTTCCGCGCAGCATTGTGGGCCGTACCCTTGGACGAATTTCTTCAACCTCCGGTTTCGGCTGTTCTTTCTTCAGGTTCAGCACCTGGGAATCCCGGGAGCCGTCACGGTAGGTGGTGCCTCCCTTGCAGCCCAAATCATACATCATCTGATACAGCTGCGCTGTCTGCTCCAGCGTATAATCCGAGGGGGTATTTCCCGTCTTTGATATGCTTGAATCAACCCAGCGCTGAATAGCGGCCTGCACTCTCACATGTCCCTTCGGCGGAAGATCCATGGCTGTGACAAAATAGTCAGGAAGAGCTTCCTTTCCGTGCTCCTGGACCCATTCGTCATAGACATCCACACGTTCAAGGTGGGAACCCATGCGTCCGACCCGTTCCCATTCCCAGAAATAATAGGGCTCAATTCCTGTACTGGTCCCGACCATGGTGCCGGTTGTCCCTGTCGGAGCCTGGGTGAGCAGCGTTACATTTCTGATGCCTTTTGTGCGTATTCCCTCCTGCACGTCATCGGGAAGCTGCTTCACAAATCCGCTCTGCAGAAACTTTTCGGCATCAAAGAGGGGAAATGAGCCCTTTTCTTCAGCCAGGTCAATGCTTTCCCGATAGGCTTCAACTGCAATAAATTTATAGAGCTTGTCTATGAACTCGATGCACTGCCTGCTCCCGTAGGGAATTTTGAGTCGCACCAGCATTTCTGCCAAGCCCATTGAACCAAGGCCCACCCTCCGTTCGCTGAGCTGCTGTGTTCTGTTCTCATCAAAGAAGTAGGGGGTATCATCGATAACAGCATCAAGAAAGCGTACCGAATACCTCACGGTTTTCCCAAGATCATCCCACAGCACATCCTGGTCATCCGATACAAATCTTGCAAGATTCAGCGACCCGAGATTGCAGACTCCCCAGGAAGGAAGTCCCTGTTCTCCGCATGGGTTGGTGCAGCGAATTCGTGAGTAGTACCAGGAATTGCTGTAGGCATTATAGCGGTCAACAAAAAAGATGCCCGGTTCTGCTGACGCCCAAGCACTTTCAATAATATTGTCCCAAATGTCTCTTGCCCGAATCTTCTGATAACAGAGCACTGGCCTGCCGGCTTCCCTCCATGCCTTGAGGTCCCCGTCCCACTTCTCATCGTATGCCTGGTCATTTGTATCGGGAAAGCAAAGCTCCCAATCTGCATCCTGCTTCACCGCCTCCATAAATGCATCAGAAACAGCAACACTGATATTGGCATTGGTGATTTTTCCCATTTCCCGCTTGCTGTTGATGAAATCAAGAAGGTCCGGATGCCAGTCATCCAGAATCAGCATCAATGCACCTCGTCTGCTGCCTCCCTGCTCAATAAGACCGGTCACAAAACTGTAGAGCCCTCCCCAGGAAACAGAACCGCTTGAACGGCCGTTGACTCCCTTGACGTAGGAATGTCTCGGCCTGAGAGATGAGAGATTAATTCCCACCCCTCCTCCCCTGGACATAATCTCCGTCATCTGAGTCAGGGATTTCATAATGCCGCCCCTGCTGTCTTCGGGTGAGGGTATTACATAGCAGTTGTAGTAGGTCAGGTTCTGGTCTGTGCCGGCACCGGTAAGAATTCTCCCTCCTGGGACAAATTTCCAGTCATCGAGCAGCCATCGGTAGTGCTTCTCCCAAGTCTTTTGAATATCTTTCTTTTCCTGCTGGGCCACCCCCCATGCTACACGGTCAAGCATCTGTTCAGGTTCGGTCTCTATCGGTTTGTCAATATAATCACAGGATACCGTCAGTTCTGTCTGGTCATCCAATGTCACGGTGCAAAGACCGTTTTTATCAACTGATTTAATTCGGCCGATTTCCCGCTGTCCTGTCTGGATATTACTCACCACAATGACGAGGTCCCCCACGGCAAGTCCCTTTTTCTCCATATCCTTCAAGGCATACCGGTCCAAAAAGATTTTTCTTCCGAGCGGCTTCAGCTGATTTTTCCGATCTCCCATACCTGTTCCTCACTGATAATATTATGTGATGCATCAGGCACAGCACTGCTTTTCACCTGCTGCGGCAGGTGAGTGTTCACGTCGCTTTCGTTGTCAAGGTTTATCAAAGTGTGCCGTACATCCTAGGAAGAATCATACTCCTAAAGGACTATGATTTCAAGCAAAAATCCTCAATTAAACACCAGATATAGATATTTTTTTCTCAATTCCTGCTGTTAACACTATATATAGAAAAACCGCCTGCCGAGTGAATCAGCAAGCGGTCTGTCTGACATCTATTCTTACGTAGATTAGTAGCCCATGTCAAGCATGGCATCGGCGACTTTCTTGAATCCCGCTATATTGGCACCCTTCGCATAGTTGACATATGAGCCGTCTTCCTTTCCTTCCTTCAGGCAGGCGGCATGAATGTTTGTCATGATCATTTTCAGCTTCTCGTCAACCTCTTCTGTAGTCCAGGAAAGCTTCATGGAATTCTGGGTCATTTCAAGACCGGACACAGCAACTCCGCCGGCATTGGCAGCCTTGCCCGGACCGAAAAGCACCCGTGCTTTTTTAAGCACATTTACCGCTTCGGCGGTGCATCCCATATTTGAGGTTTCAACGACATACTTCACCCCGTTTTTCACCAGCATCTCTGCATCCTTCTCATCAAGTTCGTTCTGGATGGCGCAGGGGAATGCCATGTCGGTCTTCACTTCCCATGGCCTTCGGTTCGCAAAGAACTTCACACCGAACTTCTTAGCGTAGGGTTCCACCACATCGTTGTTCGATGCACGGAGAGCAACCATGTATTTCCATTTCTCCTCAGTATTAATCCCGTCTGGATCGTGGATATAGCCGTCGGGACCGGAAATCGTCACTACCTTTGCACCAAGCTCGGATGCCTTCATAACAGCACCCCATGCAACATTTCCGAAACCGGAAACCGAGATGGTCTTTCCTGCGAACTCGTCTCCCTGGGTCTTCACCATCTCCTGAGCAAAATACATAGCCCCGAACCCCGTAGCCTCGGGACGAATAAGGGACCCTCCCCAGTTTCTTCCCTTCCCGGTGAGAACTCCGGTATGCTCATCCAGCAGTCTCTTGTACATGCCGTACATGTATCCTACTTCGCGGCCTCCGACACCGATATCACCGGCGGGCACATCGGTTTCAGGGCCG
>PWNW01000176.1 GCA_003557605.1 Spirochaetaceae bacterium | reverse complement strand
ATGCGCTCACCTCCTGAGATGCTGCTCAATGTTCTGCTGATGCTCCTGGTATGTCCTGCCGTAGTGGATCTTCCCGTTTCGGTCATGGAGAAAATAGAGATACGGAGAGTCCTCCGGCCGAAGCGCAGCAAGCAGGGCATGAACTCCTGGATTAGATATGCCGGTGGGAGGCAGCCCAATATTCCTTCGGGTGTTGTAGGGAGTTGCACGTTCAAGGTCTTCCCGCATCAGCGCATTCTGCCAGTCATTGAGCTCGTACCGTGTTGTTGCATCAATGCCAAGGGGCATGCCCAGTTCCAGCCGCTTCCAGATAATATCTGCAATGATCGGCATCTCTTCAATGCTCCCAGCTTCGCGCTGAATCATTGATGCGGTGATTACAATCTGTTCCAGTGTATAGGGAGACTCGGCAATCTCATCAGCATGCTGGTCTCTCCAGTCAGTAAACCGGTTGAATGCTTCTCTGATGACCAGCGAAGGGGTAAATCCTTCCAAGGGTATGCGGTATGTGCCAGGAAAGAAAAAACCTTCTGCAAAGGGGAATCCATACACTTCCGCTTCCCGCTCAAGCTGCTGACGGATATGCCGCTGTGATGCATCTGTCCAGTCAGCAATGCGCTGAGAAATCTCCTCAACAGTCAGGCCGGGGTACACCAGAATGTCGGCATATCTGGGGAATCCACGTACAAGAATATCTGCCGCCTCCGAAACTGAAAGCCCTGCAGGAAGATGATATGTGCCTGCCTGGAGAGTTCGGTCAAGTTCGTGCCTTCTTACATGACGCCGAAACCCCCATGCACTGCTGATTATCCCCTCCCTTCGCAGCTGCAGGGAAATATCATGTACGGAAGAACCATGGGCAATTTCAATATTTCGAATTTCACCTGGTACAATCTGGCGGCTGGAGCATCTGAACAACACAGCAGCAAAAATGATGCCTAGAAACAGTGCTGCCCCGGCAATATACCAGGTACGGTATTTCAGGGTTTTCTGTTTGCGCTTTCCACGGTTCCCGGGCTTAGCCGCTCTTGATGATCTGCCTGAGCTCCTCAATTTTTTCGTTGTTTTGGGTGACACGGCTCTTGATCTCCCGGATCTCTTTTTGAAGCCCCGTTATCTGGGCGTGCTTACGTTCAATGGATTGGGTATCCCGATCAATAAACTGGTTGAGCTCATCAATCTTAATCTCTGCTTCGAGCCTGCGCACCTTTTTCTGACTCTCCTCAATTTGTTCACGGCATGCATCGATGCTTTTCAAAGTCGGTGTCAGCTCTGGAATATCTTTCTTCTCAAAAATTTCTGTCCGCTCCAGCAGATAGGAGCCGAGTTCCGCATAGAGTTTCTGGAGGTTCTCCTCATGGACAGCCCTGCTCTCCTTCAGTTCATCAATCCTTTTGTCAAGATTATCGGCAACTCCTGCATGGGTGAGGATCTCCTCATTTTTGCTTCTGTCCTTCTTCTTTTCCTCCAGCTGCCTATAGAGGGCCTCATAGGTTGTTTCAAGCCGATCATATTCCGCAGAAATCGTGAGGGCTGTCTTGCTTTTAATGTCCTTTATCAGCTTAGATGTACATATCTGCTTTCCTGATTTCCTGAACAGCTGCTCCCGTTCCTTGTTGAGCAGCTCAATTTCCTTACGAATTTTTTTCTGCTTCATTCTCAGGGACATCCGTTCAATCATGGATGCCGCCACGTACCTGAGCTCAATATCCTTCAGGCTTTTCTGGGCTTTGGTGAGCCGGGCATTCTGATGAATGACCGAAGAAAAAATCAGTGAGAACTCCTCTTTTACTTCTCCTGCGGTATACTCTTCATATGCTATTACGCCAATTCTGCTGTAGAGAGAGTTTTTTTCAAATTCGATTGATGCAAGGCGCTGCTCAATCTGCGAAATCTCTTCAGTTGAAGATCTTGCTCCCATATTCGCCTGATGGATCTCACCGATGAGCTGGTCCACCCGTTCAATCTCCCCCTGGATTGACCGTATCTGCTCAACGGTCCCTTCCTGGGGTATCTCCCTCGGTTTCATATGGGGAGAAACGGTTTTTCCCAGTTCCGCCAGATTTCCGTTCAGCTTCTGCTGGATTTTTTCGATTTCCTTCAATGCTGAGTTGATCTGAGATCGTTTCTGTTCCATCGGCATTGCTCCTTTATTCCTGCATATGTATCATACCACAATACACTTTCCTTGACAAAGAACATGTCAGTTTATATTCTGAGATAAATATGCCGAAATTGGAAGCTTTGTGTGCCACTTACTACATGCATGCTGTTAGAAGAATTTGAGATACTCTGCGGTGATGCCGGAATCGGCAGTCCGACGGTATTTGAACGGCAGGCGCTGGCCTGCTGTGCAAAATACGGAAAAAGGGATCTCATATTTAAAATAACACCCCATGATTCACTCATCCCTGGAGCAGTTATTCCTTCATTGCTTGTGAAGAGGCCCTCAATCAAGCAGAGTCAAGGCAGCAGTCCCGCCAGGATCATACTGCTGGATGAATTACTTCTCGAACAGGCACATGCATTCCTTGCATCACTTCTTGTCAAACCGCGCCCTTCCTACAGGTCCTGTAAAGTCATAGGCCTCAACGGAAACGCCCGGGATGATCTCAGGCATATAGGAAAGCTTCCTGAACTGATTGTTTCGACACCCCGCAGGCTCATAGATCATATCCGTCGTGACAACCTCTCCCTTGCCGGAGTTGCAAACCTTACCGTTGTGCGGACACTCAGAGAAGACGATGAAGAGACCAGAAGTTTTGACCAGGATGTGATGTTCATTCATTCAAAACTCAGCAGGTCAGCTGTGGTCCATGTGTTCACTCCCAACCTTGATGAATCTGAAGACCTGCAGGACCTGACAAAGCATCCAAAAATTGTTGAGCGGAGCGAATGGCATATCTTTGACAATGAGCTGTTTATGTATCAGGTCCCCCGGCCCTCTGCTGAACAGATTATTGCAGTTCTGTGCAGCAGGTCTGCATCAAAATCAGCAGTACTGGTCAAGGACAGTTCAGAAAAACATATCATGAAGAAAGCGCTGTCAACACAAATATTCTTAAAGGACGTGCAGGTATATATACCTGAGGAATTTCATACCGACTCAGGCGGGGGAGCATCGGTATGTGCTGTATATGGAGTTTCGGTTCCCGTTCTTCAGGAACTGCTCCATCAGGAGACGGGACCTCTTCTGCAGTTTCCGCAAATCATCGTTGCGGGCGGTCCGGAACATGCATCCTTCTTACAAACCATTCAGGAGAAATACAACATGAAGACAACAAAACAGTCACTTCCTGCTGATCAGGAAGTTATTAGCGGAAAGATCAAGATGCTGCTTGATGATGTGAAGCAGTACAAACATCCTGAAGAGCTTGCAGAGCTTCGACGAATGATTCGAAAGAATGTACCCTTTCATCTTCGTTCATATCTTTCTGCATATCTTCTACGTGATGCTTTGGGAGAAGCACCCCAGCGAAAAACCGCACAGGTCTCAGAAGATGAGAATATGGTGACTTTATTCGTCAGCATAGGCAAGAACCGAAAAGTGTATCCAAAGGACCTTACAAAGCTCTTCACCGAGCAGGGAAAAATTAGCGACAGCGATATCGGGTCCATACGGGTTCTGGACAACTATTCCTTTATAAATGTTTCCCGTGATTCAGCCCAGGGTGTTATAGAGATCATGGACAACATGAAATTTCGAGGAAGAAATATTACCGTCAGCTTCGCTAAGAAGAAAACGTCATAGGGGAAGAACATGAAACTTATACCAATTGCAGTGGGAGAACTTGAGACAAACTGCTATCTGTTCAGTGCAGATAACAAGCACTGCTGCATTATTGACCCGGGAGCAGAGGGCGTTTTGATTGCCCAGGCCGTCTATGACGCAGATCTTATTCCTACTTCCATACTGTTCACCCATGGACATCTTGATAATCTGCTTGGTGCTGCAGAACTAACTGCTTCGCTGTCCCGCCATGGATATTCATGCAGGCTGTACATCCATACCTCTGAATCAGAATTCACCGGCCCGGGATGCCTGAAAGTTCACAGCAGACTGCTGACGGCAATAGATCCTCATATGCTGCCTATGTATTCTTCTGTCATATCCATGATTCCAAAGGCAGAGAATGCCCTTGAGGACGGCGAGGTAATACCGGGAACAGGGCTTCAAGTCATCCATACCCCCGGTCACAGTACTGGATCTGTCTGCCTGTACCATGAAGAGTTCTGTTTGTGCTTTACCGGGGATACCCTCTTCCAGGGATCAGTTGGAAGAACCGATCTTCCTGGAGGAGACATGTCCAGACTGCAGGAGAGCCTGGGCAGACTGATTTCGCTGGTCCCTGATGAAGCACAGCTCTATCCTGGTCATGGTCCGTCATCAGTGATGGGACAGGAGAAAAACACGAATCCCTATCTCAGATAGAAGGGCCCTGCACAATTGATACAGAGCCCTTTTTTCTTAAAAATTCTGCGGAAGATGCTGTTAGATACCTTGCCGTCTATTCTTTTCCTCTCCGTTTTTACAGGAGATGCACAGCAGGGCATATGGGATTGCATTAAGCCGCTCCTTGGGAATCTTAGCTCCGCAGCTCAAGCATGTTCCGTATTTCTGGTTGTGGATTCGAGAAATAGCAGATTCCACAAGACGCAGTGTCTTCACTTCATGCTGGTTAAGTGCTTCAAGCTGCCGTTTACCGATGTCATCTGCAGCAACATCGGCTAGATCCTTTATGCTCATGTCGCCTACGAGCTGTTTGAAGTCTTCATCTTCAGCCATGAACTGCTTAATGATATTTTCTTTTATTTCCAGAAGTTTCTCTTCCATTTCATCAATAAACTCTTTTTCCAACACAATACTACCCCCATGGTGTTCCCATAATGAATTTGTGTTTGATAATACAAAAACCCTAAATTGTCAACAGGTTGACAAAACATTATTCTTTCCATAGAATTTCACAGCATTGGTTACCATGAAGCTTTGGAGGACAAGTGGCTAAAGAAGAAGCAATTGAGGTTGAAGGCATCGTAAAGGAATCTCTTCCGAATACTATGTTCCGTGTGGAACTGCAGAACGGACATTTGATTCTTGCGCACCTTTCCGGAAAAATGAGAAAACATTATATCCGCATCGTACCCGGAGACAAAGTACGGGTAGCACTCTCGCCCTATGATCTTACCAGGGGAAGGATTATCTATCGGGAACGCTGATTCTCATCCCTCGCACGTTTTATCATAACCCATACAGCACCGGACCCCCCATATTCCCTGCCGGGATGACCGTGTCTGCCTGCATAGGGAGACTCCTCAAGACACTGCCGTACAATACGCTTGAGTACCGGTTCTCCTTGGGAGTGATGTCCCTTGCCGTGAATGATCAGGACCTTTGTTTTTCCCGACAGCGCTGCATCCATGAGAAAATCCAATACCTGCTGCCGTGCCTCATCGGCGGTAACGCCGTGGAGATCCAGCACCGCCTGGGGTTTTTTTCTTGTATCATCTGATCTGCTGAAAGAAGATATCTCTTCATCACGGTACAGTTCCTCCTCACCAGGCTCATATTCCTCATACAGCTTTTCCAGTGAGTCCTTCTGTACGGGAGACTTCTTCTCCCACTGATCCAGTATTCTGCCGAAATCCATGATCATGCACTATAGAACAAGACAGCCGTGAATGCAACAGCACCACAGGGATTGACACCCCCATGGTTTTTCTTTACCATTTTATTCGTTAATACCATTGCCCCGCTAGCTCAGCAGGATAGAGCGACTGCCTCCTAAGCAGTAGGTCATGCGTTCGAATCGCGTGCGGGGTAAAAAGCCTCAAAAAACGCAGAGCCTTCAATCAAGCTTAATACCATAAGCTTCTTTGGAGGCTTTGCTGTATCTGCAGAACTCTTGATTCATCCAAGGACCTGAAGCCATTCAGTTTCAGCATCAGAAGCATTGTATAAGCTGCCCCGAGAGGGGCAGCCCTTTCTGTGCTACATATCTTTTCCGAAACTGAATCTCATTCCTATACCATGCATAAAGTAATGAACATGTATTGCCCGGACTGGAGTCCATTCAGCAGGCAGTCCTTTCCAGAATACGCGATCATCACCTTCTCCTGTCACGACATAGTAACTCTGGTGATCTCTATTGTTTACCTGGAAGATCCTTTCAGCAAAATCCTCGGCATCATGGAATTCGGGATCAAAGAACAGCTTGAAAGCATCATCCTCTGTCAGATCCCAGAAAAACGTACCGTCAGCCAGATCATCTATTGCCTGAAATTCCTTCCAGGAAATGTATTCTCTCCAATCGTCATACCCGTCTGCTATTGGTAGAGTATCATAGATTGGATCCAGACTCCGACTACCATTGTCTTTAACTGTATATATATGATCTCCTTGATAATATTCACCACCTCCAGAAGGCCCTGCTATACTGACCCCCACATATCCGAGGGCAAGTTTTACAAACTCATCATCAGCTTTAACATATTCTTCTTCTTCATGGTCATAGAGGTACCAGGAAATTGTCAGGTTTTTCAGCTGCTGAAGACTGAAATGGTTTTTGCCGATTTCATCTTCATCGTCAATTAGGACAAATGCGTCAACCCCAACTTTACCACTCTGATTTTCAAGAAGGTCTTCAACGTAGGTACCCACAGCATCCGATGCGGAATCCAGTAATTGCCTAGGCCGCCAGAGCTTAAAGCTTGCATCAGCTTCTTCAACTCTAAACTCAATTTTCGGCACAAGCACACGTAGGTTTCTATCATTGTCAAAAATCTGTGCTGCATCCATCTGGAATGCCGCTGATCTATCACCGCTTCCTGATGTAACGCTCCACCATCCTTCATGAATCTTAAACCCTTCATATGGAGCTATGTATCCTTCTTCTGGACGATGAACACCATCAGGGGGTGTTATTGTGAGGTCTCCCAGGTTATCACTGCCGGAAATATGAACCTGATATCCCAAATAGTTCCTGGCATCTTCATGAGAATCTCCTGAATCGGTATATACATAGTATTCTTGGATCTCCTTGGAAAAAGCATCAGAGGGATCCCATACCTGAAGAGCCCCGGTATGGATTTCAGGGTCATCGGGATCTTCACGATATCCTGAAACTTGAATGTCTAGAGCTTTTGGATACAACCAAGTATGGCCTATACCTACTCCCCAGTGGAAATAATCATCATCCTCGGGGCCAAGACCAGCCATTTCCAGCATATTATTTACCACAAAGTTTCCAATTGTCTTCAGAACCCCGTCTGTTGAAGCCAAAGCCATGAGAGTGTCTAATTCAAGCTTCAGGTACTCATGCACGTCCTCTACCGTTGCTTCTGCACGAGCTTCCCGGGTGTCACCAGAGTCACTGATTTCTCCAAGGTCGATCTCTACCCCTTCTTCTTCTTCCTTAATTTCTGCAATAGGCAGGCTGATAAGTGTTGCAGCTTCGTCAGCAGTTGGAAGGGCAATGTACCCGATGAGGGCTTCTTTGCGATCTTCCAGTTTCTCACTTACGGCCTTGTGTGAGTTCACCAGCACCAAAGTGACGGTACCGCTGAAAACTGACCGATCATTCGGATTATCATATGCTGCATGAGAGTATTCCGGGAGGAATTCATCGATCACTGGTATTCCTTCGGGTGCATCCTCATCAGCATAGGCGAAAGCAAAACTGCCGTCATCAGCAAGGTTAATTATTTCTGTATACTGCAAAGTCATAAAGGATATTCCGGTCTCAAACCCCCCAATTCGGTGATATACCGGCACCACCCAAACCTGGTCTGGAATATTCCGTCCGACAAGAGATCTTGACCCATCATCGAGGATCCTCCCCCTGATAACCGGTGCTGAATAGGTACCTGGAGGCGGTTCCCCGTTCCCGCCGCCGTTCTCCCCGTTAGGTATTTCATTAGTAGGGTCTGCTCCGACAGGGTTTGGGCACCCTATTAGCAGAAATGAAAAAATTACTGCCGTAATACAGAGCACCAATCGGATCCAAGAACTACCATAAACATTTCTCATGTCACCCCTCCTTAAGAAACGAATATAGTATTTGGTATTATTTATGCACCTGCATAAATAATACCTAGCATACGATACAGTTTGTCACCTGTAAAGCTATCACCGAGTATTTTCTTGCTTTTATCTGTCTGCAATATTTCTGAGTGTAATTCTCGGAAAGAAAAATTAATTTCACAACTTTCAAAATGAATCATTTAAACATAAGACTCAATGATTACCATAAAAATGATGGAACAGGCTGCAACTAGGTTTCCTGAGAGCGCGTTGAAGAGCGCTTGAATGATTGTAAATGGTAAAATGTATTTACTAGGTAATGGAAAGAAGTTTTTCAGAGATACGTTGCCATTTATAGCGTTCGTAGTGAGAAAACCCCGAAATCTTTAGTTTCGGGGATGAATCGCTTGATAAACCTTTTAAAAAAAGT
>PWNW01000370.1 GCA_003557605.1 Spirochaetaceae bacterium | reverse complement strand
GGCCGCGTACTGCATCAGGGTCCGGTTGATCCCTGAGAGGGCCCCTGAAACAAAGAAGCCGTCACCCACGGCTCCGAGCATTCCCAGGTGGGAGAGGGGGCCTCCGTCCGCTCCGTACACGCTCAGAAGCTGCTCGGCAAAGAGACAGCATGTTGCGGAAGCGGATATGTCACGGTCTCCCTTCAGCCCGTAGAGATCACCGTCCAGGTTCATCACCATAGGATCATCTGAGGGCTCTGCGGGATGGTGGTCAAGGATCACCACCAGGTTTCGTCCCCCGTTGAGCTGAGAGATGTAGGGTGCAATTTTCCCGGCGAAGTCGGCAAAGAATATCAGCTGACCGGAATCAACGAAGACCTTCTCCAGTACTTGGGGGTAGGGTTTCTCCAAGGAGATGTGGGCGGCTTCAATTCCGACCTGCTCCAAGGCTGAAAGCAGCACTGCACCGGAGCTTAAGCCGTCGGCATCGTTGTGGTGAATCACCAGGGCAGTATCAGGGTTCCTGTCGCAAATAACAGAGGCGGCAGTGTTCATAGCGTTCAGCAGGTCTTGCAGCATAGGCACTCCAAAGAATTAATCTTCATTCTATATGAACGATACCGAACATTATAATATGATAAAATGATCATTTGCAACCAAAAAATTGAAAAATCTGCGTTGCGCATGAAGAGCCCCGGGGGTATACTATTAATATGAGCGACAGTGAACAAGTAAAATCCATATCGTCACAGCATAAACGGCAGAACCGCATCAGTGAACTGTTAGAGCGTGACGGCCATGTCCGGGTCCCGGAACTGAGCAGAATCCTTGATGTGTCTGAAATTACCATACGTCGGGACCTGGCAGTGATGGAGAAGAAGAATCTCCTTGAGCGCACCCATGGAGGGGCTATCTCCACAAGGCGAATCTACAAAGAGGTCAGCTATCACAGCAGATCTGATGAGGAGATGGAGAACAAGGATGCCATTGCCCAGGTGGCGGCTGGAATGGTCACTGAAGGTGACACGGTGTTTATTAACGGCGGGTCTACCACCTACTATATCTTCCGGTATATCAGCAGCCCAAATGTAAAGATCGTCACCATCAACCCCGGATGCATCGGCCAGATAGACCATCCGGGGATTGAACTGATCCTTGCAGGGGGGAGGTACTACCCCCAATCCAATGCGTTTTACGGCGGCTTCACTATCGATATTCTTGAGCAGGTGTACGCCAGTAAAGCAATTATAGGAGTTCATGGCATAAGCTGCAAATACGGGCTGACCACACCGATGCACTATGCCGCTGAAGCAACCAGGGTCATGATCAACCGGACCCGGGGGGATGTCATTGTGGTGGCGGATCACCGGAAAATTGGTCTGGTCTCCGACTTTGTCACGGCCCCGGTGAACCAGATCAGCACCCTTGTAACCGACTATTTTCCCGACGAAGATTATATTAAGGATTTTGAGGACCTGGGAATCAAGGTAATCCAGACAAAGCCCCGGTGAAAAACCGTGCCGCATGATCGCAATCAAACTTTTTTCCTAAAAATTGTTTGACAAAATGCATGCCGCAGGATATCATTGACCATTATGATCGATAATGATCATATAAGACATGCATTCCTGTAAGGAAGCATTAAACTGATCATGGTAAAAGAGAGGTATGGTATGAAAAGAAAAAGCTTGTTGATTATGTTGGCACTGGTGCTGATTACCGCATCAATCGTGACTGCAGCCGGCAGGCAGGAAGCAGCGGGCGAGGAAGACTATAAACTGGTCCTCAGACTCAGTCATGTGTTCAGTCCTGCAGAGCAGCTGACCATTTCCATGGATGAAGTTGCTGCAAGCATCTATGAGAAGACCGACGGCGCTATTGAAATTCAGACCTTCCCCCAGGCGCAGCTGCCTGCATACAAGGAAGGGGTTGAGCAGGTAGTCCGCGGAGCAGATTTCATTTCCGTGGAGGATCCGTCATTCATTGGTGACTACGTTCCTGACTTCAAGGCGCTCTATGCTCCGATGCTCTACCGCAGCTTTGATGAGTATGTTGACCTGGTGCAGCGGGATGTTGTACTTGATATGATGGCCCAGGCTGAAGAGCAGGGAATTAAGATTCTTGCGCTTGACTACATTTACGGGTTCAGAAACCTCATTACCGACAAGGTAATCAGAACTCCTGCAGACCTGTCCGGCATGAGAATCCGGGTTCCCGGAACCAGGACCTATATCGATACCCTTACTGCCATGGGCGCCATTGCAACCCCCCTTCCCTGGGGAGAGACACTCTCAGCAGTGCAGCAGGGTGTAGTTGACGGTCTTGAAGGATCTGAATTTACAAACATCGGTACCCGTGTATATGAAACCCGGGCGAAGAATGTTGCCACCACCCGGCATATTCTGGGAACCTGCGGTGTCTATATTTCCACAGAAGTATGGGCTGGAATCCCCGAGCACTATCGGGAAATCATCCAGGAAGAGTTCACCAAGGGTGCAGAAAACATGGTCAGACTGCTTTCCGAGCAGCATGCCGGTGTTGTGGAAGAACTGGAGTCCTACGGCGTGAAGTTCAACGAAGTTGACGGAGATGCATTCAGAAAAGCGCTTGCTCCTCTCTATGTTGAAGAATCCGGCATGACCCCTGGTATTTTTGAGAAAGTGTTTGCAGAACTTGATTCCATGAGATAAAATGCATCTACGGCGCACGGAACTGCCTGTTTCGTGCGCCTTCTGCTTTCGGGGAGGGGTATGGGCTCAATTATTCGGAAATTCTACAAAAACTTTGAAGTCGTGGTGAGTGCAGGATTTTTGTGCGTCACCGTATCGGTGGTTATTCTGAACGTGATTCTGCGCTATGCCTTCAGAAGCGGGCTGTTCTGGGTTGAGGAGATAGCAACCGCATCCTTTATCTGGAGCGTGTTTATCGGAGCAGCGGCAGCCTACAGGCTGAAGATGCATATCGGCATAGACCTGATAACAAAGCTGTTTCCTGAACGGGCACGGGAAATTACCTCCATGGTCATCAATGCCCTGATGGCCTTCATAAACGGGTACATCTGTTATCTGAGCATTCTGATGGTTCAGGCGAACCGGCTGAAACGGACCCCGGTGCTCAATATTCCTTCTCTTTACGTTAATCTTGCCATTACTGTCGGGTTCGGTCTGATGGCGCTGCATTCAGTTGAGTTTTTCTTACAGGAAGGGAAACTGCTGATGCGCGGCAGGCACAAAGCACTTGATGAGCCTTCCAAAGGAGCAGAGGTATGACACTATTTCCCATTGTCATTGTCATGATACTTTATTTTTCCAGCATACCCATTGCCTTTGCGCTCTTTTCAGCTGCGATCGCCTATTTTACCTTTGCCTCAGTTGGAAGCCCGACGGATCTGGTGCTGCAGAGGTTTATTACCTCCGCATCCTCCTTTCCCCTTCTTGCAGTTCCGTTTTTCATCATGGTGGGTGAAATCATGAACTATTCCGGCATCAGCGCAAGCTTGATGAAGATGGCTGATGTGCTCACCGGTCATATGAAAGGCGGCCTTGCCCAGGTCAATGTCGTGCTCAGCACCCTGATGGGAGGCATCTCAGGTTCAGCTAATGCTGATGCGGCGATGCAGTCGAAGATCCTGGTCCCGGAAATGGAGAAGCGGGGGTACGATCCGGCATTTTCAACCGCCATTACCGCCGCTTCTTCATCAATTGCCCCTGTGATTCCCCCGGGAATTAATCTGATTATCTATGCCCTTATTGCCCAGGCGTCGGTGGCGAAGATGTTCATCGGCGGGTATGTTCCCGGCATCCTCATGTGTATTGCCCTGATGGTCACGGTAAATATCATATCAAGACGGCGGGGATACAAACCTGTCCGTGCGAAAATGTCGCCTCCCAAGGATATCCTCCTGCAGCTGAAAGAGTCCATCTGGGCCCTCCTTATGCCCTTTGGGATTATCCTCGGCATCCGGTTCGGGATATTCACTCCCACTGAGGCCGGTGCGATCGCTGTGCTGTTCTGCACCCTGGTCGGGGTGTTTTTCTACAAACAGCTGAAATGGAGACATCTGCCGATCATCCTGAAGAACACAGTCTATTCAACCAGTGCCGTAATCCTGATTATCGTGGCTGCCAATGTATTCGGGCTCTATCTGAGCTGGGAACGTATACCCCATCGCCTGACTGAGACACTGATGAACTTTGCCGCATCTCCCTGGATGATGCTGGTATTAATCAATGTGTTCCTGCTGCTTATGGGAATGTTCCTGGAAGGCGGTGCGGTGCTGATCATTGTAGCCCCCCTGCTGGTTCCGGTGATGCGCATGATGGGACTTGATTTGATCCATTTCGGATTGATCATGATTGTAAACATCATGATAGGAGGCATTACTCCTCCCTTCGGGTCCATGATGTTCACCACCTGCTCAATCACCAAGGTGCCGGTGGCAGATTTCGTCAGGGAGATATGGCCCTTCATTATTGCACTGCTGATTGTTCTCCTGGTGGTAACCTATATCCCGTCGATTGTGCTGTTCCTGCCGAATCTGCTGTAGCAGCCGACGTGATTATGAAGTCTTCAGCGGGCCAGTCCTGCTGAGGGCTTTCAGGTGGTCGGATCGGCGGAAATATGGTTGCCAGAGTAACCAAAAAATCAAAAAAATGGTTACTGCGCTGTACAAAAAGCATGCTCCCTGCTAATATGTATGTATGGACACCTTGATAGAAAAATTCCGACGAAAAGTATCCTTGGTGAACACCCGCTTTGTTCGAAGCGCCATGGAGAACATTCGCTGGGATGAGAGACTTATTGGAATCAAGGGGGCCAGAGGGGTTGGGAAGACAACCCTTCTCCTGCAGCACATTGCATTGAACTGCAGCGATCATCTTGACCGAGTTCTCTATGTCAGCCTAGACGATCTTTGGTTCGCCAAAAACAGTTTGGCCGATCTTGCAGACCAGTTTGTGAAAACCGGCGGGAAAAAGCTCTATCTTGATGAAATTCATAAGTATCCGGAATGGTCCCGGGCAATTAAAAACATCTACGACGATTATTCGGAATTACAGATTGTTTTTACCGCTTCCTCATTGCTTGAGATTCTTGATGCCAGGGCCGATCTCAGCCGAAGAGCGGTGGTGTACTATCTGCCTGGTCTCTCCTTCCGTGAATACCTGAACATTCAGGGTATAGGACGGTTTAGGTCCTTCACATTAGAAGAGATCATTCAAGACCACTCCCGCCTTGCCGGAGATATTGTAAAAGAGATTAAGCCCTTTCGGTTTTTTCCTGATTACCTGCGGCATGGGTACTACCCCTTTTTCCTTGAGGGCGAAGAGACCTTCTTCATGAAGCTGGAAGAGACAGTGCTTATGCTTCTTGAGGTTGAGCTGCCTCTACTACGGCAGATTGATATCAGCTATGTTATTAAACTGAAGCAGCTGATGGGAATTCTGGCCGAATCAGTTCCCTTTGTTCCAAATGTTTCCCGGTTAAGTGACAGAATTGGAATAAACAGACAAACTCTTATTGCCTATCTCCACTATCTTACTGAAGCAAGGCTTATGAATTCACTGTACAAGAAAGCACGAGGTATCGGCGCCCTAAAGAAACCGGATAAGCTTTTTCTTGAGAACACAAATCTCATATATATGTTTAGAGGGAATTCTCAAGCTAGGAGCACGGGGACGGTACGGGAAACCTTCTTCTTCAATCAGCTGTCTCCTTCTCACGATCTCCTGTTTCCGGAACAGGGAGACTTTCTGGTAAATACAAGATATACCTTTGAAATCGGAGGGAAAAATAAGGGACAAGGACAGCTCCGGGGCCTTGAAGATGCTTACGTAGCCGCAGACGATATTGAATATGGTCACGGGAAAACCATACCCCTTTGGCTCTTCGGTTTCCTCTATTAGAATCTTTTCCTTGCGCATCCCCCCCGCTGGTTCCTGTCGTTAATCTTCATCAGCCGACGGAGTGATCGATAACAGTTGATTATGAATCCTTCAGCGGGCCAGTCCTGCTGAGGGCTTTCAGGCAGTACAGCAAATAGATAAGCGCTATGACGCTTAAAATCATGAAGCTCACCACAAATACCATCATCTCAAAAACAGTAATCTCTACCCCGAACATTCTTTGGGTGACTGTCTGTGCTGATACAATAAGACCAATGGAAGCCATTAACTGACACATCATGACTGCCAGCAGGAGCCCCATGGGCTTTTGCTTTTTCAGCATATGGGCCGCTAAAAAACAGGCAGGTGCAATGACCGCAAGATCAAAAATATGTGTCGGCTCTGTCGACTGCATGCCTATCAGATGAGAAGGCCTGCCCTCCCTGATAAGACTGAAAATCTCAAAAAACCAAACGAATGTGCTTAATCCCATAATCACTAGGAATATTGGCAATCCCCTGGGCAGCCGCTTCTCTTTAATGACACCCTCACTGGGGGCATAATCAAACTGTATAAGTTCAGCAATGGTCCGGTAGAACAGCACCCCAAATGCGGTAATATAGACGATAAACAGCGGGTTTATCATGGTGCCGAATGAAAGGGAGGCGGAATAGTACAGAAACACCGTATAGAACCCAATTCGCAGACTGCTTCTGACATGTGCATGACCAACTGCAGCCATCACAACAAGAAACAGCACCAGCAGCATCAGAATAACGATATCGGTGCCGACAAAAATAGGGCCTTTAAAAAAACTTTCATACCCATACAGGCCTCTGCCGAACAATATGACCTGATCTCCATAGACGTTCTGCGCAGTTCCCTCAAACCGGATCGTCGTATAAAAGATCCCCGCCCCGCTCATGATCAGCAGTAAAAGCGAAATAACGGCATCCCATACAGTGATTTTTCTCATCCTTCCTCCAGTGGCTTCGCAGCGACTATACGGACTGCGGGGTGATTGTGTCAAGCTCTGTCCCCTAAGTATGCGGATCTCTTTCTTACTGAATCGCCTTCTTCGTGTGATCCCAGAATGATATTGCATCATGAGAACACTTCAAGCTGATCGCGATTGTGCGTTATATCCTCAAAATATTTTTGGTTGGGTTTGCTGCGGTCAA
Source organism: Spirochaetaceae bacterium (assembly GCA_003557605.1). Classification (GTDB taxonomy): domain Bacteria; phylum Spirochaetota; class Spirochaetia; order PWKH01; family PWKH01; genus PWKH01. Next base: position 1,455 of record PWNW01000370.1, on the reverse strand, counting down.
GCGGCAGGGTCACGGAGTTGAAGCCAGCTAAAGTAGGTAAAAAATACCAATTACAACTATGTGCTTTGCCTGAAAGCTATTGGATAGTAAGTACCAATTTCAAACCATAATCAATTTCTGACATGCAGCCTTGCGGTAAGACACACACCTTTTCAAGTGACCTTTGTTTATCAATTGTTGAGATCTGTGATATATTTACTTCCCTACTTTTTGATAATCCTGACTCTTCTTTTTCAAGTAAAACATTTCCCGGTGCCTCTGAAATACGTACATTTGTTGTGATTGAAGCCGCTGTGAAAGTTTGAATGCTGCATGCATCATCTTGAATAACTCAACAGGTCGTTTAATTCCTGGTTTGCTTCAAAATGGTATTCCAAGATCCGCCCACCAAGTCTCACCAGGTATCATTCTTTACAGCCTCTCTCATTGATTCAATGTCCGCATCATTCAACTCATACTCAGCTGAAGCATTTGAATAAAGTATATTGAGTTTTTCGGTAATTTTATCTTTGTTGTAATGCTCTAGGAGCACATTGTCTGGAATTGATATTACTGTTTTCATGAATTAAGTATAGCAAAAGTGTAACTTGATGTCACTGAATGGTAGGAAAAGTGATCCGAGGCGTTAAGGCGAAAACAGGGAAAAATGGGGCATTTCGTCCAAAATCCTTCAAACCATTTACCGTGTGCGTATGCAGCTGCAAGATGACGTTCATGCATCTTTACCCATATATAATCTGATTGTCTGTGTTAGCAGCTTCTGGAAAAGGAATAACATGTAATGATTTCTGCTTCGATTTCCATAGATCAAGTTTAGACTGCATATTTAGCCAGCTCTCTGGAGAAGTATTTGTAGCTTTCCCAATTCTAATGGCCATATCCGGACTCAGTGAAGCTTTTTCATTAATCAATTCTGATAATGTCTTCCTGGAAACTCCCAGGTATTTGGCAGCTTCTGTAACAGATAGCCCTAAAGGAATTAAGACATCTTGTTTTAAAAGTAATCCTGGATGTGCAGGTTTTCTTATTGGCACCATAATTAACTCCTAATGATAATCTTAATAATCGACGATGAATGCATCGCCTTCTTCAAAATAAAAAGTGACCCGCCAATTCCCGTTGACCCAAACAGACCAGATGTTTTTCTCTTTACCCGAAAGCATATACATCTTAAACCCAGGTAATGCCATATCTTTCTCCGTCTCAGATGCATCAAGGCGATCCAATATACGAGAAAGTTTGTATGAATGGTCAGGAATTATGCCTTTCCTGTTTCCGCTTCGAAAGAACTCCTCAAGGCCTTTATGTCTAGAGGATTTTATCATAGGCGAACTGTTACCCCGTAACGTTACAGGTGTCAATATGTCGTTTGTGCTGGTCCGATCCCAAGACATCGATACACGTTTCTCCCTTTTCTTTTCGTCATGGGCAGGCAGCGAATGTTTTTGTTGACAT
>PWNW01000369.1 GCA_003557605.1 Spirochaetaceae bacterium | reverse complement strand
GTGTGCTGACAAGGCCGTTCTCATGAGGAAACGATGCGGGTTTGAACTTCTGTTTTCTCACGTTGCACACCAAACGAAAATAGATAAGATCCTTCGAGCAATCTTCCCTTCTGACTGGAAGACGTTACTATCACCTAATCTGAGCGATTCACCCTAAAGCCGCTGCCGATGCCGATGAATCCCCTCTGGATCTATGCCGCTACGGTAGATTTCCATCATAGCTTTTAGGCTTGGTCGATATTGAAGGTTTACTGGATAGTTCCAGGCATATAAGACAGGTTTTCTGCTTGTCGTCGTGTTATTCGGACCTGCTTATCCCTGGGGAAGACAGATGAGAACTTGTACTGTTTGATGAAAGGAACTATCCCTATCCGCCGGCAGAAGGAGCGATCTTCACTACTGCAGCACTTTGATTCCATAGAGCTCCAAAATTCAGCGCATCAATGGCTGCCTGGGAGAGTTTCAACAGCGTTTTTCCGCCGCTTCTCACTAACTTACCCGCAATGTCCAGGCATCGTCTGCGAAAGGTTTCAGCATACCAGGTGACCGGTACGGTTTCGGTATCCAGATCATACTTGAATGCTTCAAACAGCACAAAGGCTATGGTCATAAGATAGTAGTAGGCAGCATTTGATGCAAACCGCTTGAACGGCAGATGCTCTGTTCCGAAATCTTTCAGTCCCCGGTTCACCAGTTCATCCCGGGCCCTCAGGTGGTAGGAGTCAATCACCTGCTGAGCCTCCATCCGGAAAGCTTCTCCTGCCTGCTGCAGCATGTCCGTGATGGTGTTGGGCATACCGAGATTTGTAATAATCACGGTATCCGGACGAGCAAACTCAAACAGGCCCTGCCCATCATCACTGCGATGCGGTGATGCATAGATGGTACGCCAGAAGTGACTTCCGGTTTTTCTCCTGCTGCCGAATTCGCAGTAGCTCCAGGTCTGCTTCCCTTTGGTAAATTCCTGCAGCTGCTCCTTGGCAACAGAGGCAGCATACGCCTTGACGTCTTCATAGAGCTTTCCGCCAATACGAAAGCCAATGTGCAGTCTGTCACACAGTACAAAGAGCTTTTCATCAAAGAATCCGGCATCTGCTGAAACAATAATTGGCACATCCTCCCGATATTCCCTGCGAATGAGCTTCACGAGGTCGGTGAGCACCCGCTGCACATGATTGCCGTGGTTGCTGTGGGCTTTCCCGTTACGAAATACTGCATCTATCAGATACCGCCCCCAGAACACCTGCAGCGGCTGAAATCCCTTGACCTTCTTATAGGTCACCTCCACGCCTTCCCGCTGATGAGCATCATCATTATCCAGTACCATGGTATCTATCCCAAGCGAGATGATCTGCGGCTGCTCCTGCTTCAACCTCCACACAAACAGCTGTTTGAGTACTTTGCGAAACAGCCATACCCGCACCAGAGAGAAGGAACCGAAAAACCGCTTGGCTGCATGGGAGGAGATCAGCTCGTCAGCTTGAGTCTCTATGATCCCGGCATATCCGGCATCCTGTTTCAGTTGGTCAAACCGGGTCATATGGAAATCTGTTCCGTCAAAGAAAAACAGCAGTATCTGGTGAAACAACGATACCAGTGCGGTTCCCTTAGTATGCTTCTTCACAAACCAGAACCGCTTGGCAAGCAGGGCTGTGATTCCTATCTCCCGAAGGTATCGGGATACCAATGCAAGCCCCGCTCTTCCGGTAATTCTCTCATGAGTTATGCCAAAATCATCGATGGAGCACTTGACGGAATCAGATTTTTGTCGCACCATGAAGATACCTCCTGGGTATTTTTTGTTAGGTGATAACTTATTATACCACATGGAGGTATTTTTGTGCAACAAAATGAATCGCTCAGGTTAGGTGAGAAATAGTCACTTTACCCGGTAATAACCAATAGGCTATACTGAGGTTTCTATGATCGATAAGATTATCAGGTTTTTCGTAAAACAGCCGTTCATTGTCATTATCCCGATTGCCGCACTTACGGTGTTTTTCTGGCAGCATGCCCAGAACATACGCTTCGACACTGATATCCAGGCACTTATCCCCTCAGGCGGAGTAACCGGGGAGTTTGTTGAACATTACGGAGAAGAACAGGACTCATTTGACTATCTGGTTATTGCTGTTACCTCAGATGATCTCTACAACCTTGAGGGGCTGCAGGTTCTTTATGACACCATAGCAGCCGTTCAGGCTATCGGCATCTTTGCAGAACCAGTTTCCCCATTTACCTTTACCACATTTGAACGAATTGGTACGAGAATTCGCCCTGCCCTGACAGCACCTGACGGGAAAGTGCCAAAAACCCCGGAAGATGCAGCACTTATGAAGCAGCGCCTTGAGCAGGACCCCTTTGCACGAAATCTTATTATCTCACGGGACAAAAAGACTCTTTCAGTATACTTTCCACAACCGGTTAAAGTTACTGATCATGCCCATTACGTTGAACAGATAACCGCCGCCCTTGAACCCCTTCATGAATACTATCAGGTCCATAGGATCGGTTCAATATTTTATGCTCTTCAGGTTCAGGGATATCTGTTTGAAGACCTTGCTCGCCTTCTTATCATTGCTCTGCTGTTTATGATTGTTCTGTTTTACAGCGGTTTCAAGGCCTTTCGAGCAGTGATCATTCCGCTGCTGATCGTCGGCATCGGAACTATCTGGAGCATCGGCGCTATGTCAATGATGGACTACCCAATTACGGTAATTACCGTAGCTCTTCCGCCGGTCATCCTTGCCCTCGGCAGCTCATATGCAATTCACATGCTCAATCAGTACTTCAGGGACTCTACCATTAAAGCGGAAAATCCTCGGGATGCAGTTTGGATGGTGGGCGGTGTGAAGAAAATTGCTAAAACTATCCTCGTTGCAGGAGTTACCACTCTTATCGGGTTTTCGAGTCTTCTGTTTTACCAGATAGATCAAATTCAGCATTTCGGATTTGGGGCTATTGCCGGAATCACCACCTGCATACTGCTGTCATTATCTTTTTTGCCTTCCACCTTAGCTCTGTATCCGCATCCACGGCCTTCTTCCAGAAATATTGTAGTGGAAGGAACTCTTTCAAACATCATGAAAATCACCGGTCCCCATGTCGTCAGAAAACACCGTTGGTATGTCCTGCTGAGCATCGTGATGCTTGTACTGGGAATAATCCTGTATCCAAGAATTGAACAGCAGACTGATTTTCTTGACTATTTCCCCGACAAGGACCCGCTTATTGCAGATACGAACTTTATTCTGGAACACTTCGGAAGTTTCCACCACATTTATCTCACCCTAAGTGCCCCTGATCAGAAAGAAAACTATTTTTTAGACGCAGAAGTGCTGAAGAAAGTCTATGATTTTGAGACATCAGTAGCGGCTGTTCCTGATGTGGGGTATCTTGCTTCTTTCCCTGGATATATTGCGTTCATGCATGAGCTGATGACCTCCGAGCGGCGGATTCCCGACTCCCGAGGGCTGATTCTCACCGTCAGCAGAATATTCAAGCTTGCCTCAGTGCGGGGTATTGACGAAGTTGGATCCTTTGCCAATGATGATTTCTCAGAAATCACATATACCTTAAGGCTCTATGACAGCAGCCAAAATGAGTTTATCTACGATGAGGACCTGAAAAGACGGCTTGCAGAAATTCAGGAATACGGGCAAAAACTGCCTGATGGAGTTGAACTTTCTTTCTGGGGCTGGAACCTGATCTTTGCGGATCTGGCAGATATTCTTAAACATGACCAGAATACATCTTTAATTATTTCAGCAGCAGGTGTTGCGGTTATCTGCATGGTATTCTTCAAATCAATTGCCCTCGGTCTTGTTTCCTTGATACCTCTCGCTGCCGGTCTCTTTTTAACCTATATATCCATGGTGCTGTTCAGCATCCCCATGGATATGTCATCAGCAATGACTGCCAGTATAGCCATTGGAGTCGGTGTTGATGATGCGGTGCATTTTCTCATCCATTATCGTGCCCGAAGAAATGAATCATGTTCTGTAGAGGAAGCTGTGATAGATACCATCACTGTCACCGGAAGACCGATCCTTCTGACCTCCTTTGCCATCATCGGAGGCCTGGTCATATTGATTACTGCTTCATTTAAGCCAATCACGTTCTTTGGTGCGCTGATCTCTCTGGCATTAACCGGCGCATGCCTGGGTACAATTCTAGTGCTTCCTTCCTGGCTGCTGCTTTTTGCATCCTTGAAAAACAGGTCCTCTAAAGCGATTCAATAACCATGGTATCGTGTATTTCGCTGATAAGTGCTGCAATCTTTTCCTGAACGGTTTTTACAACATCTGAAAGAGGCACCTTGTGTTTATCAGATTCCCTCCGCAGAGAGAGTTCCACAGCCCCTTCCTGAAGTGTGCGCTTGCCCACTGTTATCTGGATTGGCAGCCCGATAAGTTCTGCATCGGTAAACTTAACTCCCGGTGAATCCTTGCGGTCATCATAGAGCACCTCAATGCCTGCATCACAGAGATCCTGGTAAATCTTTTCCGGTTCATTGGAATCCTTCACCAAACTCACCAGGTGCACCTGATAGGGAGCAACCGTGATCGGAAGCATCAGTCCCTTATCATCATGATACTCCTCGGTCAAACAAGCCAGCAGTCTGCCGACACCAATTCCGTAGGAACCCATGATGACCGGTTTACGTTTCCCTTCAACATCCTGAAAATAACAATCAAGAGATTCAGAATACTTTGTTCCAAGCTGAAAAATATTTCCTACTTCAACACCCCTGCTTGAACGCAGTGTTCTTCCGCAAATACTGCATGAATACCCCTCTTGGGCACTTGCGATATCAGCAGTGATGCCTTCATAATCACGTCCGTAATTGGTATTCATCATATGAAAACCTGGTTTGTTTGCTCCAGCAGTCAGGTTTGATGAACCTGCAGCACTGTCATCCACCACAACGATGCAGTTACCTGCACCGATAGGAGAGCCGTATCCAGGTTCCATACCGCAGGCACGGATTTCTTCATCTGATGCCCCCCTGATATCCTTAGCCCCGGATGCTTTCTGAAGCTTAGCCTCTTCAATTTCAAGATCTCCTCTGATAACCGCTATGATGAGCTTCTGAAATTCTTCATGATCCTCACCGGTAAATGTGCCCATCAGGAACACCGCCTTCGCAGTCTTACGCTTGGGGATATCCAGAAACTGCGCCAGTGATTCAATGGTGGGAGTATTAGGAGTAGCAACTTCTTCTGCAGGAATCATTTCCTCTGGGAAAAGCTCCTTGGCAAATGCAGCTATCTGACGGTTGGCTGTATATCCGCAGTGGTCGCACAGGATAATCGTATCCTCCCCAATAGGGCTGAGGTACATATACTCATGAGCTACGCTTCCGCCCATCATGCCGGAATCTGAACCGACAACTATCACAGAAAGACCGCATCTGCCGAATATACGGAAATATGATTCATAATGAGCCGCATACTGCTTCTGCAGACCCTCCTGGTCAGCATCAAAACTGTAGCTGTCCTTCATGGTGAATTCCCGTACACGAATCAGACCTGCACGTGGCCTTGGATCATCCCTCCACTTTGTCTGTATCTGATATACCAGCTGGGGAAGCTGGCGGTAGGAGTCTATCTCCTGTGAAGCCACTGAGGTAACTGCTTCCTCATGGGTCATAGCAAGCACCATATCCCGACCTACACGGTCCTTAAACCTGCTGAGCTCCTTATCAATAGTGTAGAATCGTCCCGTTTCCTTCCAGATGTCAGCTGGATTGACCACAGGCATTGATATCTCCTGCCCGCCAATACGGTCCATCTCCTCCCTGATAATCCCTTCAATTTTCTTCAGTGACCGATACCCTAAAGGGAGGGCAGTAAAAATTCCAGCTCCCAGCTGTTTAATAAATCCGGAACGAAGCAGGAATTCATAGCCCTTGCTCTCTGCACCAGCAGGCGCTTGACGTAATGTCCGTGAAAAAAGCTGCGACATCTTCATATGCAACATACTCCTGTCGGATGGTAATGGCCCTCAGAGTATCAAATTGGCGTCGGAAACACAACTGCGGCCGGCAAGATATCCCGTGGACCATGCAGCCTGAAGATTAAATCCTCCAGTATCTCCCTGAATATTGATTATCTCCCCTGCTGCATATAATCCGGAAACAAGACGGGATTCCATGGTTGAGGAGTTAATTTCCTTGATATCAATTCCTCCTGCGGTTATCATGGCGGATGAAAGGGGAAGGGGATTCCCAGCAGTAAACTCTGCACGGGTAAACAATGCTGCTGCTCTCATCAATTCTTTTTTTCCCGTCTCAGCAGAGCGCTTCTCCCCTGAGAACCCATGCATACTGAGCATCCGTTTCACCAACCTGCGTGGCAGACCAAGACGGGTAAAGAGTGAAGAAAACTGATGTGAACCTCCGCCCTGATGCAGTTCAAGGAGTTCCTGGAGAAATTCATTTCCCCTGCCGGTAAAATCTATTTCCACCAGATCTCCTGCCCTGATATGTCCTGAGCGGTCCATAATTACGGGGCCTGAAAACCCCTGGGCGGTAATAAGCAGATCATCGTAATTCTTTAGAATTTCCTGGTTTTCCCTCCTGACCGTAATTGAAGCAGGAGAAAAGGAAAGTCCGGAAAACTCTTTAAGAGGATGCTCAACGGTTCGAATACCGCATAAAGCTGGTCTCGGTTCAATGACGGTATGACCGAAACTTTGTGCTAAAGCATATCCGTCTCCTGATGATCCTGTCGCAGGGTAGGACTTTCCCCCAAGAGCAAGAATAAGGCGATCGCAGAAATACTCATTGCCGCTGCCGCAGACAACCCGAAATGTTCTGCCCTGCTTTTCCGCTGAGACAACTCTTCGATGGGTATGCACCGTGACGCCATGCTTTCTGCATTGAGCCTCCAGCACCGAGAGAACATCCTGCGCATCTCTTGATGCAGGAAAGACTTTTCCATTAGGTTCCGTGATGCAGGACGTCCCGTGCTTTTCAAAAAACCGAATTGTATCCTGGGGTGTGAACTTGTGCAGAGCATGGCGTAAAAAGAAACTTGGATCATGAAAGTGATTCAGCAGCTCTTCCGGCGTACAGTCATGGGTCAGGTTGCATTGGCCGGAACCGGTGAGCAGCAGCTTTCTTCCAGATTTCGGTCCCTTTTCAAGCACTATGGTCTCACCATGCTGAGATGCTGAAATTGCTGAAAAAAGACCGGCGGGACCTCCGCCGATCACAATAATTTTCATTCCTTCTCTTTGATATCAAGGGTGATGTGCAGATCCTTCAGCTGCACATCATCCACAGGTGACGGAGACCCGTCCATCGGGGAGACTCCCACAGAGTTTTTTGGAAAAGCAATCACATCCTTGATGGAGCTCCTTCCTGCCATGATCATAAGAATACGGTCAAGCCCTGGTGCAATCCCCCCATGAGGCGGAGGTCCGTAGCGGAAGGATTTCAGCAGAAAGCCGAACCTTGACTCCGCCTCTTCTTCAGAAAAACCTACAATCCGAAATATCCTTTTCTGTATTTCCGGATCATGTATCCTGATGGAACCTGAGGCAACTTCATTACCATTAAGCACCAAATCATACAAGTCGCCCTTAACCTCACCAGGATTGTCTTCCATGGTTGAAAGATACTGCTGCTGGGGCATAGAGAACATATGATGAGCAGCTTCCCAGCGTGACTCGTCCTCATTCCATTCAAACAGCGGAAAGTCAACAATCCAGCAGAAGGAAAATTCAGCCGGGTCAGCAAGTTTGAGGTCCTTTCCCAGCCTGCTCCGAACTGCTCCCAATGATATACAGGCAATATTCCAGGTATCTGCAGTCATGAGTATCAAGTCGCCAGGTTCTGCATGCAGAGCGCTGCAGATTGCATCCTGCTGGTCTGTAAAAAACTTAGAGACTCCGCCTTCCAGACCGGAATCGGTCACTTTCATCCAAGCCAGTCCCTTGGCCTTATAAATCTTTGCAGTATCCTCAAGAGATGAAATCTGCTTCCGTGAGAAGTCCCCGCAGCCCTTTGCTGCAAGGGCTTTTACTGTGCCTCCCTTTTCAAGCACCGTTGTGAAGGCCTGGAAGCTGCTGTTTCGTGCAAACTGAGAAAAATCCTGCAGAGGAAGAGCAAACCTCAAGTCAGGTTTATCACTCCCATAGGTATTCATTGCTTCATGGTAGGAATAACGGGGAAACCTTTCAGGCAGAGCAACCCCCAATGTCTTGCTGAAGGCAAACTGAAACATCTTTTCGGTGACTTCCAGTACATCATCCCTGGAAACATAGCTCATTTCAACATCGATTTGGGTAAACTCCAGCTGCCTGTCCCCGCGGGCATCCTCATCACGGTAGCATCGGGCTATCTGGAAATATTTGTCACACCCGGAGACCATGCAAATCTGCTTGAACAGCTGCGGAGACTGGGGCAGTGCATAGAATTTCCCAGGCTGGATTCTTGAGGGGACCAGGAAGTCTCTTGCTCCTTCAGGAGTCGATCGTATTAACGTAGGGGTCTCAATCTCCAAAAACCCTTCTTTGTGGAAAAACTCACGAACCGCAAAGGTAAAGTCATGACGAAGCTTCAG
>PWNW01000336.1 GCA_003557605.1 Spirochaetaceae bacterium | reverse complement strand
CGTACTGATACAGATCGGTGTTCGGATTGCTTTCAAGTCTTCTCAAGTCAGTAAGAGGTATCTGCTGTGCTACATGAACGCCACCAGTTTCCAGTTCAATGGTCCTGCTGGATGCCTCAGGAATCCCCCTGAAGGTAAGCCGTTCAACCTGTGCAGGTCCTCTCCAGTGATCATCAAACCGTTCAAGGTGAACAGCCGTTCCCTGGTCCCAACGTGAAAGCTTAAATGGTCCTGTTCCAACTGGGTTTGCGCCGAAGTCGCTTCCGTACTGCTCAACAGCGGCTTTGCTTACGATAAGCGATGAGCTGTGGGCAAGATAGGTAAGCAGGGGTGCGAAGGGTTCCCGGGTGGGAATGCGCACGGTATAGCGGTCGATGACTTCAATATTCGGGGCATCGATCATGGCAACCCTGGACCTTCCGGCAAATCGTGCATCGGGATCAAGCAGACGCTGGTAGGTGAACTTAACATCCTCAGCGGTAAATTCTTCTCCGTTATGGAACAGAACTCCCTGGCGAAGGTTGAATTCTATGGTCCTCTCATCAATAAAAGTCCAGCTTTCAGCAAGTGCCGGCACAACGCCCTGGTCATCGGTACGCTGCACCAGTCCGTCAAAGATCTGATTGTTGATCCAGTGGGATGCCGTATCCTCAACTGCATGGGGATCCATTATCTGGGTCTCCGCAAAATTTGCAACGATCAGGTGGTTTTCCTCTACTGCTGCCTGTTCTGCGCGTCCTCCTGCAAAGAGGAGAGACACTGAAAGAATCAGTACAGTTACACACAGTACTTTTTTCATGGTAGCCTCCTTGTACTATTTGCATACTACATAAATATCGGGAATTATTATTCATCGTATACATGGTGTCAAGACAAATAGAAGAAAATCAGGCACATTGTACCGATTGTCTGCAAAAAAAACTGCATAGATATACAGAAAAATATGATTAGTGAACAAAATATACATGCTTGAATTGTTTTTGTATCATTAAAGGTGTGTTTTCTCTTTTATATATGTTAGAGTGAAAACAGGAACCAAACTCAGAGGAGGGAAGATGATGAAATACATCACCGCTGCATTGATCATTGCAGCAGTCCTGCTGAGCTGCGATCTGCTGCTCCAGGAAGACACTCCTGCATCATATCCAGATGAAATGAGCCATGCCATGCGCACTGCCCTCAAATTTCTTGAAGTGGATGTATCAGGCTCGGATGACCAAATCATGCAGTCGCTCCAGGAGCACATCAATACCGATCTGACTGATATAAAACAGAATGATAACGGTTCTTTGGTCATTACCGGGACACATGAGGAGGGAGTCGAGACCTACCGAGCAGAAGTAGACTCGGATGAAAACCGGATTGTATTCTGGCGCTTATTCACCAATACGGATGCACCAAAACCCGCCTATTTTGAATGCCAGGAAGATGATATTGATCTGCTCAACGACTACCGGTACATGGAATTCACCTACACCGAATACGATGATCCTGACATTAACGGAACCTTCACCATGACTCTGGTTGATATCTGGAAGGCAGAGGAATTCAGTTTGAACGTCGGTACAGAAGATGAAGAAAGCTATGAAAACTATGAAAACTATGTCGACGCATGGATCTACCGGGGAGAAGGAACTGTTTATGCAGACGGAAGAGTAAAACTTAACAACGGATCGGAGCATTCAAAGCATGTCCCAAGGGTCTGGATTGATGAAACATGGTCTCCCGCAGAAGACGAATATGTGTTTAAACTGGAGGATGAGCCAGCTGAAGACTTCTCTTTCAGCTGGAACCTGGATTCCCTCAAAGAGTTCATCGAAGCAATCGATACTGAGGATAACTTCAGCTCTCCAGATGGATATCCCTATATTGCCGTCAAGATGCCGCATAACTTCCCTCCAGTTCCAGATGATTTCTACCTGGTGGGGAACAGCAACCAAGGTCTTAAAAATGACGGATATCATACCTATGTCGGTCATGCGGAAGTGTGCGGTACTTCCCTGATCCTGTTTCTCTGGGGTAATAAAAATAATCACTCCAGTCTCGATTCACCGGTATATCCCTATGAGCTAAAAGATGTGGTTAGTAATGCCGATGAAGAGGGCTGGTGGGTCTCAGAATTTGAAGCAGGTGATGATTTTTTTGATGATTACGAAATTTCCCTGGATGATGTGGATTAGAGATTTCGTTTCGCCTGGAAATGACAGGCAAGGCAGACAGGCTGGATAGAGAGCCTGTCTGCAAGGAGGAAGGGATATGAGACATGGTTTGGCAATGATGACTGCAGGAGCAGTGGTATTCATGGTCATTGCTTGCGGGAACGGAGACGGGGCTGCATCGGATGCACCTGATGTCCCCTCGTATGCTCCTGCTGAAGGAGAAATTGAGACGGCAATGGGAGCAGTGTTCATGACCTTTGTGGAAGGGTCTCTAGGTGCGCTCTTCGGTGCAGGGGAGCTTGAGGTTGAAGGTATGTCAGTTGAAAGCACCCTCAGGGAGACCGGTATGGATATCAAGATAGTTCTGGAAGACTATGTAGCCTCCGCCCCTTCAGGCGAGATGTCAGTTATTCTTAACGGCACTATGGAGTCAGAACAAGACCCGGACACAAAACAGGAAGTAACCTGGTTTCTTATCCAATGTGAATCAGAGAGCTTCGGCGGAATTATCGTGATTGATGCGCATTTTTCCGATGATGATGACGGAGAGCTGCAGTTTGAACGCTTTGAGGTGAACGGAACAGATCACCGCAGCATTGCTGCGGGAATGTTCTGATGCAGAAAATACACGGCTATGCATTCATTTCTCCATGCAGCTGATCTTAATTCTTGCTGTTTAAAGGAACTCTCAGCAACCGCATTAGGAAATGCGAGGGAAGGAGAACCTAAAAAAATATTGAATCATGAAGTGCTGAATTGATTTGCTTCTTGACTTATAGATATGATGGATCTATACCGTAATTATGAGAACACATACATCGTTTTTTAGTGTTTTTTGTGCGATGGCGGTAATCTTATTTGGAAGCTGTGCGGTGCTGATGTCCGCTGCAGGTCTTGAAACTGAACATGGAGGTATAAGTTCAGTTATCCAGGAGAAAACTTCGTCTGTGCATTCAGTTTCATATACCTATGAGACTGAATGGGGAGAGATGATACTCCATATTCAGGGGCGAAATGTTACCGGTGAATATGCACATGGGAATGGAAAGATTGAGGCTGTTCTTACTGATTCGGCAATGACCGGGTGGTGGCGTCAGACAAGCGGATCAGGAAGGATCAGGTTTTATTTCACTTCTGATTTCAGCGAGTTTACTGGATACTGGGGATACGGAGAAGAAGAGCCGGCTTACGGCTGGAACGGCACACGTACAAGTTCCATGCCTGTCCTGCACACTCAACCAAAGGATCCTGTACAGGCAGTTTCTGTATCAAGCATCTACGCTTCTGATTTTGGAGATATCTCCTTTCAGCTGAAGGGTGATCAGGCAGTTGGTACCTATGAGTATCGAAACGGGAGAATTGAGGGTGTGCTGACCGGATCGGAGCTGACCGGCTGGTGGCATCAGGACAACGGATCAGGGAGAATACGGTTTGTTTTCTCCGATGATTTTTCTGCGTTCACCGGAACTTGGGGTTACGGAAGTGATGAACCTTCAGGTGCATGGAACGGCACTCGTATCAGTGCAGCTCCTGCTGAAGAACAGTGCATATCGAGGTACTATGCTTCTGATTTTGGTGAAGTGACCTTTCATCAGGAAGGTAATCAGGTAGCTGGCGCCTATGAGTATCGAAACGGGAGGCTTGAGGGTGTGCTGACCGGATTGGAACTGAACGGCTGGTGGCATCAGGACAACGGATCAGGAAGAATACGGTTTGTATTTTCTGATGATTTTTCTGCGTTCACCGGAACTTGGGGCTTCGGCAGTGATGAACCCACTGGTACATGGAACGGGTGGGACGGTTTGTCCAACGCTCCGTGTCCCCGCAGGTGATGTAAACTTAAACGATTTGCCGTACTAGGCCTGCTACAGCACTATCATCATAAAAAACGGCATGGTGATTACGATCCACACAATCCTCACCAAATGAAGCATGCTTACCACAACCGACTGAGCTCCAGTTTCTTCTGCAACAACTGCCATCATGGAAAGTCCCCCGGGAGAGCAGGCAAGCAGTGAGGTTCGAAGGTCCAGTTTCATTACCGACTTAACGACAAAAGAAAGAACAATGCTGCTTGCCAGTGTTGCCAGGGTTGCTCCTGCCAGGATCCAAAGAGATCCCTGGAGTTTGACAAAAGCATCCATACTGAACGAAGCACCAACAGAAATGCCGAGCATCATGTACATACCCGAAAGTACAGGTTTCGGTACAGGTGCGGTCTCAATACCCTGTAACTGAAGTATGGAAGTGACGGTCAATGATCCCAGAATGCCGCCTGCTGGTATGCTGAGGAGAGTAAAAACTGCGCTGCCCGTCAGTCCTCCCAGTACTGTACCGATCCAAGGAAGGGATCTTCCGGATTGGGAACTGCTGTCTGACGGATGAAACGTATTATCAGTTCGGGAACACTCGGATTCACTGGAAGTGCGCGGAGGAACGGGAGTCCATCGCGCAATAATGGGCATGAACAAATTTGACAACATAATCCGCAGGGTCTGAAATGCAGCCACGAATGCCACATCAACTCCGGAGGTAATAGCAAGAGCTGTCATCTCAGTAACACCGCCTGGGGCTGTTGCTAAATATGCTGATCCTAAATCAACGAAAGCCCACCGGGCAACTAGCCATCCAATTATTCCTGTAGCAGTAACATACCACATTGTGGTCAAGGCAATTGCCGGTGTGAGCTTCATGAGCGAACGTACAGAGGTCCTGTTAATCCTTCGACCAAGGTATCCGCCGATGATAGATTGAATCCCAATTCTCAGCAGCGGGTCCATTTGCATCTGAGGAACCCCCGCTGTTGCTGCGACGGCAATGATGAGCATAGGACCGATCATAGCCGGAGCAGGCATTTTTACCATTACTGCAAACTTCCATCCGATTCCGGCTAGAACAAAAGAGTATAGTATGGGCAAAACAGCATTTGACATAATACTTAATCCGCATTGATTAACATGAACCCAGCCCATTGATGTGGAATGCATATCGGCAGTTCAATAGACATCAGAAGGGTGAGTTTGATGTAACGTAGAGATTCTATACCAAATGTCCAGCACAGCCCAGTAGGAATTGAGCTTCCAAGTATACATATTAAACAAAGCCTATGGATGTTTACCTCATTGAACTTCCAGTGAATAGGAAAAATTTCTCTGCTTCCAGAGAATTCCTGAAAAAAGGAAAAATAAAGCATTGACATAATAACTAATGTTATTTACAATAACTATTGTTATTAGATATAACAAATGTTGTATTTGTTACGGAGGCACCATGATCTTGCTGATGAGTTTCAAAGAAGAACAGGTCATCCTTGCTGCATGGAAAA
Organism: Spirochaetaceae bacterium; assembly: GCA_003557605.1. GTDB lineage: Bacteria > Spirochaetota > Spirochaetia > PWKH01 > PWKH01 > PWKH01. The sequence continues at coordinate 3,186 of PWNW01000336.1, read as the reverse complement.
AACCGCTTCATAATTTTCAGGGTTCTGTTCCAGAGCTGACATTTCTGATTTGGAGGATGCGGTGAATTTGCGGGATTCATTTTCTGAGGAGTTTGATTATGAAGGGATTGCTGACAGAACATTTTGTGGAATCTCAAAAGATACACGGACCGGGCGTATTCGGAATTTTCTTATCTTCAGGTATGGACTGGCGATGATGGTGAACGCAGGCATCATCCATCCATGTGCTGATGAGATGATCTGCAGGTATCTCAAGGATGCGGGAGAAGCGTTTTATCTGCTGGAATTACGCAGGGAGGAGATCAATGAGTGAACAGCAATTGACCAAAGCGGGAAGTCTGGAAACGTTAAGCAGAACATTCCAGCCTGCAGAGTCTGTGTCGTGTTCATCTGCAAAGGATACAAACCACTGCACTCAAGTAAATTCAGAGCAGGGGAGAGAGCAGTGTTTTGAACAGATAGTAAATTATCTTTCTTTACGATGAATCCGGCAGCGTTTGAGTTTTCCTGTACCAGAGTGCTGACAAGTTTCTAAAGATCCATGAGGCTTTATTATAAGAGAACATATATATTAGAGGAGGAAATCAAATGACTTATGTGTTATTTAGTGTATGGTTCACGGTGATCCATATAGCTGCGTATTTCATTGCTGGGTTAATTGCGTTGAAGGTCTGCAGCAGCACCTATGAAGGAACATCCAGAGTCATGGATTATCACAGGGATGTGACTGAGGGCGAAGAAAAGAAACATGTGGCGAAATGGATTTTTCCTGCCCAGGCAGCAAGAGGCCTGCTTATGTCCATTGTGCTGTACCCGATATTAGGGCCCTTGGGCGAGCTTTCGTTAATTGTACGGATTCTGTTTATCGCAGGACTGATGTTCATCTACCACCATTTAGCGTGTGTTTCTCCCGGTCCTGATAATCTGGAGGGGCTCGTGTATATGAGGAAACGCTACATCCAAAGGGGATCGTTTTTTACGTTTCAGCTTGAGATGACATTGTATCCATTGCTTTTTGCTGTTGCGGTGAGTTACCTGCTGTTTTAAGATGGGTTTAGATCCTTGTATGGAACCGCAGAGAGTGGAGGCACAATAACCAAATTATGGTGTTAAGGAAGAATCCAATAAGTGCGCTGTTTCTAGCCATATCGGCCATCCTGTTTTTTACCGCAAGGATGGCCGGTCCTGGGAGCACCAGGTTTCTGGCCTTTGATGCTGCTGAATTACCTTGCAGATGGTACGGGGTTTTTACCTATGGGTTTGTTCATACCGAATGGATTCACTTTGGTATAAATATGGTCATCCTTGTATGGGTAGGCATGCATATTGAACGGTCTATTGGTTTATGGAGGTTCCTTTCTCTCGTTCTGGCAGCTGTCTTCACCGGCGGGATCACCCTGCTGGTGCGCGGAGGTGAGGGAATTGGGTTTCAAGCCGGAGCTGCTGCCCTGATTTTTTATTACCACTTCGCAGATCCCTGGAAGCGGGAACTGCCGTTTTCCATGCCGAATATTTTGATCCCCGCAGCGCTGATCATACTAGTAACGGCTGCGGCATTCTTTAGATTGGTGCCGCCTGAAGTGTTATATTCTCCCGTCGCTGGTGCAGTAACTGGGGTTCTGTTTGTCGGAATACACAAAAACAGCAGAAAGCTTGCAGTTGTTTTTTCAATAATGCTGCTGCTGTTTCTATTCTTTTTTGCACCAGATCCCCTAAAACCCGTGAACAGAGATACACTAGCGGAGGTTGTCGGCAGGGATGCAGTTGTCTTTTCGGATGAAATCCCCCCTGAGATTCCTGCCCTTCTGGGAAGGTATGACGTTCTAATAATCGGCGAGTATCATGATATCTCCGGACATCAGGAACTTTTTGTTTCATTGCTTCCAGGCCTCTATGAAGAAGGGTTCCGGTATGTTGTTATTGAGTGGCATCAGGCAGAGAGCTGGATTCTAAATGATTACGTGCAACGGTCTGAACCTTTTCGACTGCTGGAGAGAATGGAAAGACATTATGGAGTCATTCTGGAAGGAGTCAGAAAATTCAACTCAGGTCTGCCGGAGGGTGAAGGGTTTCAGGTGAAAGCCCTTGATATCAACTGGAATAAGGACATATTCCTCAACAGTTTGGAGGCCTTTGTCCGCATACATAATGGTGAGGGTCTCCTATATGATTTTTTTGAAAGCATCAATTCCGGGGGAAGGTACGGAAGTCAGCTGAGGAGGCTGCAGAATGACCTGCAGGATCATCAGTCACAGTACATAGCAGATTTGGGAGAAGCACAGTGGGCGGTTTTAGCAGATATGGTCTATGCGGAATTACGCTCTCATGGTGTGCGAAGCATCCCTGGCTTGTTCGGGTTCAGGGAACGGTTCCGAGAAGAAGTGATGAAGGACCTGGCAGACAGGTATATACAGAGGGAAGGCAGGGCAGTAATAAATACTGGTTCATATCATGCTCAGAAGGAGTACCGCTTCGGTACCCCAAAACAATGGCTGGCAGAGTATCTAGCAGATTCAGACCATCCGCTGACCGGAGGGAATGTGTATTCTCTCGTTGCAGTGCCGGCTCAGGGAACCATGAGAATGAGAAATGAGATCAGGAGCTTCTCGTTGGAGGAAAGATCTTCCCCCGACGAGCTGTTCCTGCTGATGTCGAAGCTGGCAGGAGATAAACTGGTCTTTCTGTCTTTAGACGATGAAGTGTTTTTGAACCATAACATTGAAGTGAATTATCATTATAATCAGCTTAACTATCCGGTAAAACGGCACTATGACGGGTTTATTCTGCTGCCTCACGTGGAATTTATCGGGTATGATCCCGGTAATTGAATATCCTTGCGTTATGATCTTCTTCATTACCAGTACGGCACTGTTCCAGGAAGGAACCTGATGTATTTCACTTTTTTAAAGAAAACCGATCCCAGCTGGAAGATCGGGTTTATTGAGACCCTCACTGCATCAGTCGAACAGACCGTCGGGGGAAGAGGGATTGCTTATCAGGGCTAAATACCCTCTTTGCGGTATGAATATACGGCAGGTATTCGAGTTCACCTTTTGTTTCTTGAAAAAATGGGAAGATTATCATCGGGAGAGAATAATTTTGGTTGCAGTGAGCTTGTCCGCTGTATAGAATTGGACATAGAAAAGAATTCCTTTTGATTTGCTGTAACTTAACTGTTCCAAAAAT